>CALQRR010000022.1 GCA_943333015.1 Chitinophaga pinensis
ACACTAAGACATTTCAGGAGTAACGCTCCTTCTCATTCCAGCACCCCGGTTAACAGCCGGGGTTTTTTATTGCCCTGCGCTATTCACGAAGAACTGTGAACACTCCGTCTATCTATTGTGTTCCGCTGGTTACGATTAAACTATTTTTGTAGATGTTAATCAAGCCATTCTAAAGTTCCGCGTTCCCTTGTCCATTCGTCATTTCCTCTTTTTCATTCTTTTGTCATTCACGGGATCATCGCTCCTTGCGCAGATAACACGTGTGAGAGGAACGGTGACCGATGCCAGTTCAAAGGAAACCATGCCGTTTGTCAATCTGGTTTTCAAAGGCACCACCGTTGGAACATCCACCGACATCAACGGTACGTTTGATCTCTCAACCCAACGCCCTGCCGACACCTTGCTTATCAGCTTTTTGGGATATAAAAGCCAAAAGATCAAAATCCAACGAAACAAAACCACCGATCTCACTATTGAGATGCAACCCGACAATTTCACGTTGCGGGAAGTCGTCATCCGCCCCGGTGAAAATCCGGCTCACCGCATCATGCGGGAAGTGGTTGCGCACAAAGCGGAAAATAATCCTGAAAAAGTAAAGACCTATCAGTACGAGGTGTACAATAAAATTCAGTTTGACCTCAACAACTTCAAAGAAGAGTTCACCAACCGAAAACTCTTCAAACCCTTTGATTTCGTTTTTTCCTATGCCGATACAACGGAAGATGGAAAAGCCTACTTGCCGATTGCCTTCACCGAAACATACGCCGAAGTCACCTACACCAGCGATCCAAGTAGAAAACAGGAGCGTATCATGGCCAGTCAGATTTCCGGAATTAAGAACGCCAGCGTCTCTCAGTTTTTAGGAGATATGTACCAAAACGTCAACATCTACGATAACTTCCTGCTCATCTTTAACAAGAGTTTCGTCAGCCCGGTTACCGATAACTTCTTGCGGTATTATAAATATTACCTGGTCGACAGCGTCTACATTGGCAATGAACGTTGCTACAAACTACTTTTTCTTCCCAAACGCAAACAGGATCTCACCTTTACCGGAAACTTGTTTATTGACGATTCCACGTTTGCCGTTAAGCAGGTCAATATTCGGTTTAACGATAACGCCAACATCAATTACATCAAACAGTTTGATGTTTTTCAGGAATATGAACGCGTCGACGGGAAACAGTGGATGTTGACGTATGAAAAGTCCTTGGGTGATTTTGCTCCCTTCGAAAAAGCCAATGGGAAAGGGGTTTTCGGACGAAAGACAACCCGGTATCAAAACTTCCGGATCAATCAACAGATTCCCGATTCAATATTTAAGGCTGGGCGTGATATCATTGTGAGCGATAGTGCCGATCAGCATTCGGAGAAATACTGGAACACTATCCGTCCCGATACCCTTTCGAAACGTGAGCGGGACATTTACACAATGGTGGATTCGCTCAAACAGGTTCCACGACTGATCAACTTCCGGTATTTCGGACAAATGCTCGCTACCGGTTATTTGCACTCCAAGTGGATAGAAATTGGAAAGTATTATACGTTCGTGAGTTGGAACGACATTGAGGGCGTGCGGTTGAAATTTGGCGGTGTTACGTCCAACGATTTCAGTACACGCCTCGAACTTCGCGGATCGCTGGCATATGGCATTCAGGACAACCGGTTTAAAGTACGGAGCGGATTGCGCTATTTCATCGATAAAGACAAGAAGAACCGCAGGCTGCTCACATTGTCATACAAGTCGGATTTGGAGCAACTCAGCTTGAGTGCCAACTCCCTCACGCTGGATAACATTCTAACCTCGCTGCTGCGCCGAACCGCGTTGAAAAATGTAACCAATGTGGAGGAGGCGGCGGCAATGCTCGAATACGACTGGTTTCCGGGTTTAAGCAATAAGTTCACGGTATTTAATCGGAGGCTTGTGCCATTGGGAAATTTCTCTTTCGAAAGACTCCTGGCAGATGGAACAAAAACGACAGTGCCGCAAATCACCACCACCGAAATCGGCATCCAAACACGTTTTGCTTGGGGCGAAAAATTTATTTCCGGTGAATTCGACCGATCTAGCATTGGAACACGTTATCCAATTGTGCAGCTCGATCTGGGATTAGGTGTTCCAAACGTGCTCAGTTCACAGTTCAGCTACACCAAAGCACGGCTGCGGATCAGCGACCGTTTTCGGGTAAATCCGATGGGTTATACCGATTATGTAGTGGATTTTGGGAAGATCTGGGGATCGGCACCTTACCTCTTTCTGGAGCTGCATCAGGGTTCACAAACCTATGCCCTCGATCCATTGGCGTTTAACATGATGAACATCTTTGAATTTGCCAGCGACCGGTATGCGTATCTTTTCATCGACCATCATTTTGAAGGTTTCTTTTTGAATAAGATACCTTTACTGCGCAAACTCAAATGGCGGGAAGTCGTGACCTTGAAATCGGTAATAGGTGATATGCGGAAAGAAAACCTCAACCAACTGGTATATCCGGGCGGTTTAGATCCTCAGCTGCACAAACCCTATCTCGAAAGCGGCTTTGCGGTTGAAAATATCTTTAAAATTGTTCGGGTGGATGCGCTTTGGCGAATGACGCACCTCGACAGACCGAATACCCGAGCTTTTGGTGTCCGGGTTTCACTCTCATTCCGTTTCTGATCTATGAAACTCTACACTAAAAATCTGGTGAAGCGTTATAAAAAACGCGCGGTGGTGAATGATGTCTCGGTTGAAGTAAATCAAGGCGAAATTGTAGGATTACTTGGCCCGAACGGCGCAGGCAAAACCACCACCTTTTACATGACCGTTGGGCTCATTCGTCCCAATGAAGGCGATGTTTATCTGGACGATCTTCGCATTACCGATTTGCCGATGTATCGGAGAGCTCAGCTGGGCATTGGTTATCTGGCGCAGGAAGCTTCTGTTTTCAGGAAACTGAGCGTGGAAGATAACATCAAGGCGGTGCTTGAGATGACGGATCTTTCGAAAACAGATCAAAAAGCACGACTGGAATCCTTGCTGGATGAATTCAGCCTTCAGAAAATCCGAACCAACCGGGGCGATCTGCTCTCCGGAGGCGAACGACGCAGAACGGAGATAGCCCGTGCGCTAGCTTCCGATCCGAAGTTCATTCTCCTCGATGAGCCTTTTGCAGGTGTCGATCCCATTGCTGTAGAAGATATTCAGAGCATTGTTGCCAAATTGAAAGAGAAAAATATTGGCATCCTCATTACCGATCACAATGTGCATGAAACGCTGAGCATTACAGACCGTGCCTATTTGTTGTACGAGGGGAAAATTCTCAAATCCGGCAGCGCCGAAGATCTTGCCAACGATGAAACGGTAAGAAGGGTGTATTTGGGGAAAAATTTCGAACTCCGGGTAAGCAAACCCAGCGAATCATCCGAATAAAATCTGCTTAAGAAAAGAACGTGTCCTTCGCGCTTCGGTTTCTTTAAGAAGCGGAAGCATGTATATTTGTTGCTTAATACACTCCCATGAAATTCATTGCTGAAATTGACGTCATGCCGCATAAAGCACTTCTCGATCCGCAAGGGAAAGCCGTTACAGGGAGCATGAAGAATTTAGGATTGCCCGAAATTGGCAATGTTCGTATCGGGAAACACATCCAGCTTGAAATTGAAGCTGCTAACGAAGCCGCTGCGCGTGAAAAGGTTGACAAAGCCTGCAAAGAATTACTGGCCAATCCAATCATGGAAGGGTACGCATTTACCTTGGTGCAGGGTTAATTCCCTCCGTTAAGATTTGCTTGTTCGTTTTTGTTAACGAGCATATTGACGATGGAAAGAAGCAGGTAAAGTCCGATAAACGGCGCCAGCGCAGCCAGTTTCAGCCAGATAAACAAGGGCAGGGCAAGTGCCAAAAAGATGAGCTGAACTTCATTTCCTTTCCACGACAGTTTCTTGAGTTTGAAACTGAACATGGGAATTTCAGCAATGAGCAGAAAGGCTGTCAATACAGCTACTCCAGCAAGAATCCACGGAGCGGGCATGTTAAACGTTCCGTTGTGAAAGCCAATCCATAATCCAGCCCAAAACAACGCATTACCCGGAGTGGGCATGCCGATAAACGAACTGGATTGACGGGTATCGTGATTAAATTTGGCAAGACGGTAAGCCGAAAGCACCGCGATGAGCAAGGCCAGGGAAGCCGGAAATGAGAGAAATAATTCCTTCACTTCTTCGCCGGGCAATAGAGATTCGAGTTGTGCTTCTGCAATCAAGCGAAACGCCATCAAGGAAGGCAACACGCCAAACGTAACCATGTCGGCCAATGAATCTAGATCTTTCCCGATGGGTGATGAAACGTTCAATGCACGCGCTGCTAGTCCATCGAAGAAATCGAATACGCCAGCAAGCAACATCAGCATAGGCACCATCGCCTCGTTCCCAGCAAGTAATTGCTGAATGGCAAGGCAACCGCAAAGGAGATTTGCGAGTGTGAGTGCGTTAGGCAGGTTTTGTTTTAACATCATTGAGACCTACAGGATTGTACTCCCGGGTTGGATTATAGTTTTTCTTACGGCGTGAAAACTTCTTTTCAAAGTATTCGGTACTGAAAATTGCCAGTGCAAAAGTAACAGCAAAAGCAATGAGCGGCTCAGTAACTAAGACAGAAACGGCACTTTGCTCCGAAACACTGAATTGCATAATCCGATATCCCACAATAATTCCGATGGCATGATACGCATACAGGCTATACGCCAACTTACCTGGATAATTGAAAATACGCAGTTTGGCCAACTTAAAGACCGAGTTGGAACTGAAATTTTGCTCAAAAACAAAAAACGCCAATGTCAATGACAGCAAAATGCGTTCTGCAATAAACACCAGTTGTGGCGGTACTTCCCGAAGTTCATCGTGGATCGGTTTGAGGAAAATAATCACCCCGAAAAAAACGAGGTAGATAAAGCCAATGGTTCGTTGAGTTTGTTCCTTTAAAAACCCGTACAATTTGTATTTGAAGAAACTGAAATAGGCCAAATAGGAACCGATAATAAAATCGCAGATGATGTTGAGCGAACTGTACCGAAATGAATCGTCCTGTGACCACATCCAGGCCGAAGCAATAAAGGCCAGCATTGCAATAATCATCAATGCTTTCTCTTTCCGTCGAAAATAGGACATCAGAATTGGCCAGACAATAACAAATTGAAGCGACACGGCGATGGACCACATATTTCCCAAAACACCCTGCAGCGGATTTCCACTGTCGGTATATCCAAAGTTGAAATAGAACCCCCAATAATCGCCTGCGGAAATAAACTGAAGATTCTCTTGAGGGATTCCGGTGTTGATGCGAGGCAGGATGAAATATCCTAATAAGAAAACAAGAAAATAGAGGGGTAACATTCCCAAAATACGCCGCATATAGAAGCGTAATAGGTTCATTTTCTTGTAAATAAACCTTTCTTCAAAAATAGTCCAAGTGTTCAAAAACCCTGTTAGTAGAAAGAGTAAACTGTAGCAAACGTTATTCAGATTGCCTGTAACTTGCAACAAATCTGTAAAAAGGGTAGAGACTTTAACTTGTTGATTGTCTGTAATGAAGCAATGCGAAACGAATATGCCAAAGAACGCCAGAAACCGGAGAGCATTTATATTATCGAAATGTGATTTCTTGATGAGTCGTTTCATGGAACTTATTCTGCCTGCAAGCCTTCCTGTCGAACAGCAAACTCATGCAAAGGAAAAAAAGTTTCAGCACACGCAAAATAAATACCTGTTAAATGCGCTTAAATGGGTCATGCCCTCTTTCGAAAAAAACAAAATCGCTTGCTTACTTGTCTATTAAATAATACCCAACCCGATCGCATGCAAACTATCCGCCTTCTGATTGTAATTTTTGCTCTTATCATACAGGGATCGACAACTGCCCAAACAGCTCGAAAATACAGCAATGAATTCCTCGCCATCGGTGTAGGAGCGCGTGCATTGGGCATGTCTGGTGCCTTTGTTTCGGCCGCTTCCGATGCCACCGCCGGATATTGGAATCCTGCGGGATTGACCGGAATCACATCAAAGTTTCAAGGCGCCTTGATGCATTCGGAATACTTTGCAGGCATTGCCAAATACGATTACGGCTCCCTTGCAACACGGCTCGATCCGAAAAGTGTACTCGCTGTTTCGGTTGTCCGGTTTGGTGTAGATGACATTCCCGACACTTCCGAACTCATCGATGCCAATGGAAACATCAACTACGACCGCATTCAATCCTTCTCTGCAGCCGATTATGGCTTTCTGTTTTCCTATGCCCGTCAATTAAAAAAAGAAGGACTTAGTGTGGGCGCCAATGCCAAAGTCATTCACCGCAAAGTGGGCGATTTTGCAAAATCCTGGGGATTTGGTCTCGATGCAGGTGTGCAATACAATCCCGGAAAATGGCGATGGGCTGCCATGGCGCGCGATATCACCTCCACATTCAATGCTTGGAGCTACAATCTGAGCCAATCGCAACGGGATGCTCTTTCCTCTACCGGAAATGAAATTCCGGAAAACTCCCTCGAAGTCACACTGCCTTCCCTCACCCTCGGTGGCGCTCGTAAATTTACCCTCGGTAAAAGTTTTACACTGCTAACCGAATTAGACCTGCAAACCACGTTCGATGGGATGCGCAATACTATCATTCGAGATAAAACATTCTCTATGACTCCCGTGTTTGGTTTTGAGGGCGGTTACCGCAATATCGTATTCCTGCGCGGGGGTGTGGGCAATTTGCAAACCATTCAGAACGATGCCAATACCGGTCGAATCACCACTTTCCAGCCCAATATAGGACTTGGAATACGCATCAAAGGAATCCAAATTGATTATGCCCTCACCGACATTGGAGATCAAAGTACAGCGCTTTTTTCCAATGTATTTTCCCTGCGGTTTGATATCAATGCTGCCGATAAATCTGCCACTCCAACCACCACTCCTGCCAAGTAAGTCTGTTTATGGGGAAACGTTATTACCTGCCACTTTTTCTACTGCTATTCACGCAGGCGCTCTTGGCCCAACCTTTTGGCAATGAGTGGATCCAATACAACCAATCGTATTACCGCATCAACGTCTGGAATGATGGGGTTTACCGCATTTCGCTTTCGGCCCTTAGTGAAGCCATTCCTGCATTAGCTTCTGCTGATCCACGAAATGTGCAAATTTTCGGTCGAGGACAAGAAGTGCCCATTTATGTGCAAGGCGAAACCGACGGTACTTGGGATGCGGGCGATTTCATTGAATTTGTTGGTCAGAAAAACACTGGCTGGCTCGATGCGTCGATGTATCCCAACGCCGACGCTCAAAGTAATCCGCATTATTCGCTCATTTCCGATACTGCCGCTTATTTCATTACCTGGAACACCTCGGTGTCCAATCTCCGGATGACCTCCGAAACAAACGTTACGTTTACTGGTGCAACAGCAGCTCCTTATTTCATCCATCAGGTCATCAATCAACAAACAAGCGATTATTATTTCGGTAAAACTGATTTCAATAACTCCACCGATCCACAATATACCGATGGTGAAGGATGGTCGGGAGCGGTCTTTTCTGCCCCGCTGCTCAATCAAACCATGGCGCTGCCAAGCACGAATGCTGTTGCAACAGGTCCGCAGGCTGCCCTTACCGTAGTGTACAAAACCATTTCCAATGCCCCTTGGTTTGAGGATCACCGCTACCAAATGCAACTGAGCAATCTTCCTGTTAAAGACACACTCATGGAAGGCCACGGTAGTCGTAAATTTTTATTTACAATGAATGCGAGTGGCTTGGGCGCATCTACCACGCCCTTCAAACATTCGTACGTGGGGATAAACGATAACAATGGCATTCTGGTAACCTCTAACAGCATGTTCTCCAATTACGTGTGGCGTTATCCACATAACTTCAATATGGAGAATAAGTCTTCGTTCCGAATGTGGGTGCCTAATAACCCTGCGGGCGATAACTACTTGCTCAACATGACGAGTCTGGCTGCTGGTGCATCAACGGTGTGGCTCTATGATATCAGTAATAACAAACGTATCACCGTTGTACCGGTTGCGGGTGTCTACAAAGCCTTAGTACCCAATGGCAATGGCAGTGATAAAGAACTCTTCGTAGTAGCCGAAAGTCAATTTAATTCCATTGCCGGATCAGCCATCAAACCCGTAAATGCCGCAGGTGCTCAGCCAGGAATATTTACAGATTTGCAGAACATGCCCGGTGCCGACTTTTTGCTGCTGACAAACCGCCGTCTCTCCAACGAGGCGCTGAGTTACAAAGCTTACCGTTCCGGGAAATTCAGTACCGAAATAATTTATGTGGATGAGCTGTTCGATCAGTTTGCATACGGGGTACTACAGCATCCTTTGGCCATACGCAATTTCGCCAGCACCGCCCTTGCCTATTGGAATAATAAACCCGAATACCTGCTGCTCTTAGGAAAATCCATCTCTGCCCATTTTATCCGCAACGATCCCGATGCCTGGAACGAATGCCTTGTGCCAACGTTCGGTTTTCCATCCAGTGATATTTTGCTAACAGCTGGCCTAAACGGAACATTGCCTTACGAACCAGCACTTGCAACAGGGCGTATTGCTGCAAAAAACGGGACCGATGTCATTTCGTATCTCAATAAACTGGAGGAATACGAAGGAAACCAGCCCGCCCTTTGGATGAAACAGGTGCTCCATTTTGGTGGCGGTCAAAGTCAGGGCGAACAGCAATCGTACCTCAATTATCTCTCTACCTACAAAGAAACCATCGAAGACACGCTCTTTGGCGGCACCGTATACACGTATCAAAAAACCAGCTCTACTCCCATCGAACAAACGCAAAGCGCCCTCATTGCCGATTACATCAACAACGGTGTTTCGCTAATGACCTTTTTCGGACATGCGACCGGAAGTGGCTTTGACGTAAGTATCGATAATCCAGGATCCTACAACAATCAGGGCAAATATCCTTTCCTGATTGGTAACTCTTGCTATGCCGGAGATATCCATCAGCCGCCCGGTTTTGGGTTCAGTCAGAGTGAGGAATTTACTCTCATCCCCAACCGGGGAACCATCGGATTCATCGCATCGGTCTCCCTAGGAATTCCCAACCAACTACACACTTATACTGATTCTCTTTATAAATACCTCGGCCAGCGGCATTATGGTGAGCCCATGGGCATGCACATGAAACGGGTCTGTCGTGATATTTATTCGGAAGATCCTTTCCGCAAAGCGGTGATTCTGGAAACAACCCTGCACGGCGATCCGGGTGTGGCCATGAACCACGCCGACTTACCCGATTACCTCACCTCCGCTCCCGAAGTCTTTTTCGATCCAACAGAAGTAACCACAGAAGTCGACAGCTTCAGCATCAACATTGTGATCACCAATATTGGCCGCGCGGTGAATCAGCCAGTAACTGTTGAAGTCGTTCGCAATTTTCCTGCTTCCGGACTTTCCACTACCTACTCCCGATTGATGTCTCAGCTGTATTACCGCGATACGCTTAGAATCCGCATGCCGGTGACGGATCTGATCAAAGGTGGCGTTGGAATCAATACGTTCAACATTCGCATCGATCCCTTGAATCAACAAACGGAGCTTTCGGAAGTGAATAACAACCTCACCGCAACACTTATCATTCGTTCTGCAGAAGTACTTCCCGTTTGGCCGTATGAATTTGCATTGGTACCCGACAATTCCGTCGTTCTAAAAGCTTCTACCGGCGATCCGTTTGCACCTGTAAGGCCCTATGTTTTTGAACTAGATACCACGGATCTTTTCAACAGTCCGTTTAAAATGAGCAGCACCATCACACAAGCGGGAGGAGTGCTCAATTGGGCACCTGCCATTGCCCTACAGGACAGCATGGTCTATTTCTGGCGGGTTTCTCCCGATTCTGTTGCAGGAGGAAATTACCGCTGGAAAGAAAGTTCATTTCAGTACATCCCCGGAAAACGTGGCTGGTCACAGGACCATTTTTTTCAATTCAAGAAGGATCATTTTAACCAAATTAATTACCAACGACCGGAGCGATTGTTCGACTTTGTCACAAACGCTAAAGAGATTAGCTGCTATGCCTATGGATATCCTTGGGAAGTCAGTGAACTTTGGGCCACCTCCTACAAAATTGACGCGGAAGTTTGGGCGGATGCCGGGTGCAGCCTCGATGGTGCTATTTACATTGCCGTGATTGATTCCGTTACGCTTCTGCCTTGGCTCTCTCCGCAAAACTGCTGGGATGTTGGGAATCAGTTCGGACAATTCAACAATACCTGCCAGTGTAAAAGCGGAAGCCGGATGGCCAATTTTGTTTTCCGAAATGAAGGATCAACCACCGAAATGATTGCCATGCGCGACATGATCAACAGTGTTCCGAATGGACATTACATTTTGGCATACACCTGGATTTACGGGAATTATGAAACCTGGGACGAAAGTGTTCTTCAGGCATTCGAATCGCTGGGAGCCGACAGCGTGCGGTATCTACCAAATGAATACCCTTGGATTTTCTTAGCTAAAAAAGGACATCCCGAAACGGCCGTCGAACTCATTGCTGATTCGGCCAATGCCAATTTGGTTTTGAGTGCTCCTATGTTCAACAGTTGGGTCAGTGGTGATTTTACATCAACCCTCATCGGACCAGGTTCTGGATGGGATACACTAAGCTGGAAAGCAAAGAATTTTGATAATCCGTTGGACAGTATCCGCATTCAGGTAATG
>CALQRR010000023.1 GCA_943333015.1 Chitinophaga pinensis
CCGAAGAGAAGCCCGCTCGTAGTCGTCTTCTGTTTTTAAAACTTTCCAGTTCATCTTTTCATTTTTGGGTTGTTAAAATAGTCGTATCAAAAGCGACCGTTCGAACATCGATTTTATCATATTCTTTATGTGAGCCAAACCAAATAACATAGGATGCAGCTTGAATGAAATTTATAGAGACGACCAATCTAAAATCGTTTCCCTTAATATTAAAAACGACCCTATTATTGTTTACAATGCTGGCATTTCCATAAAGCAATTTGAGTTCATTGAAATTTGAGATTTTATGTCTAGAAAATTCCGCATACCATATCATTAGCTGAGTTTCAGCCATTGGATACTTTTTAATATAGTATAGAATTGTTTTCTTAACAAGAATCTTCACCTGCTAAAGGTATTCTTAAGTTTTCAAATTGCAAACATACTGCAACACGTTTACTCCTCCAATTAGGCCTTTTACATGGCAATATTGGTCTTGAAAATCTTCACGGCGATGGCTAGCAGAATAACGCCAAAGAATTTCCGGATCACAAATAATCCGCTTTTTCCCAGTTTCCGTTCCAAAAAGTTGATCGAACGCAACACCAAATACACCGCCACCAGATTTATCAGAATACCGATGAGGATGTTATAAACGCTATAATTGGCCCGCAGCGACATCACCGTTGTGAGTGTTCCCGAACCGGCAATGATGGGAAATGCGATGGGGATGATACTTCCCGATTTCACATCCGGATCTTGCCGAAAAAGTTCTATCCCCAACACCATTTCGAGTCCCATTACAAAGATGACAATCGATCCTGCCACAGCAAAGGAGTTGATATCAACGCCGAGGATTCCCAGAAATTTAGATCCGAATACGAGAAACAATATCATCAATACTCCAGAAGCAAGGGTGGCTTTGCCCGAATCAATTTCTCCCAAGCGGTTCTTCATCGAAATCAGCACAGGAATAGCACCTACAACGTCAATGATAGCAAAGAGTGTAACGGTAACGGTGAGAATTTCGTCCAGATTGAACATACGGATTGGGTTTGGTCGCAAAGATACCGAATACCTGTCCGTACTTATGGAATATCAAGATCGCGGAACGTCTTTTTGTGACGGATAAAATAATCGGCCACGATAGAGCCCATATACACCCCGGTACTGTTACGATTGTGCTCCAATGCCTTCAATTTTCTCCGCTTCTGACGAATGGTCGGAATCATGCGGTAAAAATGGAGATGCGCCCGCACAATGGCATAAAAATGACTGAACCCGTTGGTGAATAAAAATTTAAACGCCGCAACACCGTCCAAGGCCATGCGCATGAACAAACTGCGAAAAAGGTATTTATCCTCGATGTTTTTATAGATCAGTTCGAGGTTATTGCGGAAGTTGAGATACGTTTTCCGCCAGTTCGATTTAGACAAGGTTCCTCCCCCAATGTGAAAGACGACAGATGCCGGTTCTATCAAAATTTTATACCCCCTGTTTTTCATCCGCCAGCACAAATCGATCTCTTCCATGTGTGCAAAAAACATCTCATCAAACCCCTCACATTCGTGAAATACCGACGCGCGGACAAACATACAGGCACCCGATGCCCAAAAGACTTCACGCACATCGTCATATTGACCACGATCTACTTCGCATTCTTCAAAAATCCGCCCCCGGCAAAACGGGAAACCTAAACGATCGAGGTAACCACCGGCAGCACCGGCATACTCAAACTGATCGCGCTGCTTGAATGCTCTGATTTTGGGTTGGATAGCGCCCACAAGCGGATCTTCCTCAAAATGACGAATCACTGGATCAATCCAGTTGGGAGTGACTTCGATATCGGAATTGAGCAAAACGTAATAATCGGCATCCACACAGGCCAGCGCATCGTTGTAACCTCCGGCATACCCGTTGTTACGCGTATTTTCGACAATGGTCACACCCGGAAATGCGCTGCGCACAAATGCCACGGAGCCGTCCGATGACGCATTATCGGCCACCACCACTTCCGCATTCGGAGAACAGGCAATTACTTTGGGAAGAAACTGCTCCAGCAGGTGCTTTCCGTTCCAGTTGAGAATGACAACGGCCGTTTTCATGCAGGGCGTTTATGTTTCCAGCGTTTGTGTGACCAAAGCCAGTTGGATGGATGTTCTAAGATAAGGCGTTCCAATGCCCGAAGATGCATTTCGGTGATCGCATGCTCGGGTTCGGTCTGTGGGGTTTGTGTGAGCTCCTGAATTTCAAGGGTGTAATGTCCTCGTCGCACTCGACGCATGGCCAAAAATACAACAACGTGTCCGGTGGACTTTGCAATACGTTCTGCCCCTAAAAAAACAGGCGTGTCCTGATGCAGAAATTCTGTCCAATACGCAGTGTCGGGATGTGGCGCCTGATCAGAAACCAGCAGCGAGATCACCGGCACGGTAGACGACGAAACTGTGCGGAAAGTTTGCTTCATGGTGATCAACTCGGTCCCATTTAGCTGACGAATTTCTTTCATCAAACGCTCCATCAATTCACTCGAAAGTGGCTTATAGGTGGCCAGTGCGCGCATGCCGGTAATCGCTTTCAGCCCAACACCCATCCATTCCCAATTGCAATAATGCCCCGAAACGGCAATGATGCTTTTTCCATCATTTATATACTGTTGGAGCAATTCGGGGTTGAGGATTTTAACGCGCGATGGGATGAGCTTCGGATTCATGCTCAACATTTTAAACGACTCCACCATAATGTCGGTGAAGTTCCGGTAAAATCCGCGGGCAATCTTCCAACGCTGCTTATCGGTCATTTCCGGAAACGAAGCTTCTAGATTGGCCATTACCACAGGTCTACGATACCGTACCACCACGGCCGTAAACCAAGCCAGAAAATCGGACAGGGGATACAGCAGAAAGAGCGGAATCTGAGCGAGCATAAAACCGCCGCCGCGAAGGAGGTAATAAAAGAATTTCACCGCGGTGTTTGGTAGTTTTGCTGGATCTGTGAACCAAATCGTCCCGACGGTGTCGTCTGATCGATATCGTTGGTTTGTGTGTCCCGTTTATAAATCAGCATCTGCCATTGATCATTCATGATCTCCCCCAAGGCATCGGAATGAATCAACTTGTAATCGTTCGTGACCAGATCGGGATTGTAAAAAATAAAACGTCGGTTACTTTGCCCTTTTACTTTATAATACTGCCAGATCTCATACGGATACGCGCTGGGCTCATGTGGCATTAAGGTGCGGTTGTCGGGCGGGCCATATTGCAAATACACGCGTCCGCGATCGGTGTTGTAGCCTTTGCGAATGGACGACGAAAATTCCTTTACCACTTTGCGCACCTCCAGAAAATACGTTTCCCAGGCAAGCTGCGGATTTAAAGCATCGCGGTTCATCCAAAACGATAGGAAATATTTCTGCATCATCACCAAATCACGACTTTTGATCACGTTGTTAGCATAGGTCTTTTCCATTTCATACGAAACAGGATACAAACACCGGATGTGTTCGGCTAGGCTATCAACACTGGTATAGGAAGTGGTAAAGCTTCCCAAAATACTCAGCTGGGCAATCTGATCTATAGGAATGGTTTCCCCCGGATTGGAACGCACAAAATTGATGCTTCGGGAAGCGCGGATGTTATTTTCGGTATCGCGCACCTCGAGCACTAAAGCGTAATTGCCATCGGGCAAGGTGGCAATGTCAAATTCCTTCATCAGCACATTGACTTCCGATGCTGTGAACCTCGAAAAACCACTGTAACTGGTAAGATGTTCCCCATTTTTTAAGTTGCGCAGGAAGAAATTGCACAGGTATTTTTTTCCTTCTCCAAACTGCGCCAGGGTTTGATATATCTCACTGTAAAAAATCAGCTTTCGCTCCTCCTTCAAAAACACATCACTGATATGCGGGATCAAATCAAATCCACCTTTGGAGAGATTGCCGGGAGTTTCGGTTTTGGTGTACGATTCTACCAGCTGTATGTCGGAAATCGCAACCGAATCGCGTGGAAAACTGATGCTGACCGGCTCTGAAGCTTCCACCGGTTCGCCGGTTCCGTTCACATCGCGAATACGCAAGCCCAATTCATACGAACCACTGCTGATTGGAATGCGTTGCTGATCAATAAAATTAAAGGTGATGTGAAGTGAATCATCCGTTTCCGGACTCAGCAAATTGTATTTATCCACATACTTCACCTGATCTCCCTGACTCACCGTCAGAATCACTTCAATCGTTCCCTGATATTTCCCCGATGCCGTCTTGCGGAAAACCACACTGGATCCGCGTACCATGATATATGTTTCCACATAGGGCTTGCGACCGTTCATCTGAAAAACAGCATGCGAAAACAACGCCTGGACACTGTTACCAGTTGTTTCGGCAATAGACACATACGGTAAGAAGAGTATAAAAAGCAGAAAAAGAAATCGAAGCATGCGCGGGTGTTTGTACAAAAGTACCTGATTTGAAGCTGGCATTCAAAAACAAAATCGGTGCTTCATCGGCTTAAGGATGATAGGCCATCGTGGCCTTCACAGCCTTCTGCCAACCGGCATAGTGCTGTTCCATCGTCTTTGATTCTAAAACAGGCGTAAACACCCGGTCGGCCAAACGAACACCGGAACACGCTTCCGGAGATTTCCATATCCCAACTGCCAACCCTGCCAGCAAGGCCGCGCCCAGTGCAGTCGTTTCGGTTAAAACCGGCCGGTCAACATCTACCTGCAGCACATCACTTTGAAACTGCATCAGCAAATTATTCGCAGCAGCACCGCCATCCACCCGCAGTATTTTTAAGGGGATGGCCGCATCCCGCTGCATGGCATCAAACACATCCCGGGTTTGAAAAGCCATCGCTTCCAAGGCCGCACGCACCATATGCGAACGGTTGGTACCTCGCGTCAATCCTAAAAAAGCACCCCGTGCCTCCGAATCCCAATACGGCGCTCCCAAACCTACAAATGCGGGTACAAAATACACCCCAGCAGTATCTTCCACCGCCAGTGCAATACCTTCTGTTTCAGACGCGTCTTGAAATAGTCCCAGACCATCACGTAACCATTGCACGGCCGATCCAGCAACAAATACACTTCCTTCCAACGCATACGTCACACTCCCCTTTATGCCCCAGGCCAAGGTCGTTAACAAGCCGGCATGCGATTGCACAGGCACATGCCCCGTGTTCATCAGCATGAAACACCCCGTTCCATATGTATTTTTAGCCATTCCCGGTGCTATGCATCCTTGTCCAAACAAGGCCGCCTGTTGATCTCCGGCCATACCATGTATCGGAATCTCTACTCCTAAAAACGCCAAATCGGTCGTTCCAAAATATCCCGAACTGTCTTTCACCTCTGGCAGCAAGGACGCAGGAATGTCAAACCAGTGGAGCAGTTCTGCATCCCAGTTCAACGTATGAATGTTGAACAACAACGTCCTCGAAGCATTGCTGTAATCGGTCGCATGTTCTTTTCCGCCGGTCAAATGCCAGAGCAACCAGGTGTCAATGGTCCCGAATGCCAACTCTCCTGCTACTGCTTTTTCGCGCAGTCCCGGCACCTGCTCCAATATCCACGCAATCTTGCTCGCCGAAAAATAGGCATCCAGCATCAATCCCGTTTTTGCCCGTATGGCGGGTTCAAATCCGGCGCTTTTCAATCGCTCACATAACGGTAGCGACTGTCGGCTTTGCCACACAATGGCCGGGTAGACAGGTTTTCCCGTTTTCCGATCCCATAGAACCATTGTTTCCCGTTGGTTGGTAATGCCAATGGTTTGAATCGCCGTAGCAGCTATGCCAGTCGTTTGCAACAGTTCCCGAAAGGTCTGTTGTACACTTTCCAAAATCTCCTCCGGATCGTGCTCCACCCAACCGGGCTGCGGAAAGTACTGCTTAAACTCCCGCTGTGCCGATCCAACGGGCCTCCCCGAAGTATCAAACAGAATACAGCGGGACGATGTTGTTCCCTGATCTATCGAAAGTATATACGGCGTCATCATAGAGAATTAGTAGCGGCAATGCCTGACAATGCTGCTAATGTAGAAATCTTTACGTCCCTGCAATCGCCTCCGTTCTTCAAAAAAATAGAAACCTCCTCGGGGCGTGCCCCTGCAGCCAGTCCACCTTATTGGGATGGCCAGGCTTACGGGTCAGGCTGTCCTTGCAAGTCCTCGCCCAATGGGCTCCGGGCTTTCCACTCCATCCTTCACGCAACAGTTTGGTAAAACGGGTCATTCCGGGTTTGATTGAACTTTCAGCCTCTCATTTCATGCTATCTTCCCAACCCAATTGCATTCCGACGCTGGATTGCTGCTGCCTTTGGGTTACTTTTGCACATTCATGCAGACGTACATCCTACGCTACGTTTCAATTTTCCCCAATCGTTTTGCTTTACCTGCACATTCCCTTTTGTAAGCAAGCCTGCACGTATTGTGATTTTCACTTTACTACCTCGGTGCATTACAAAGCCGATCTGGTCAATGCGCTCATACGCGAAATGCACGTCCGCCAACAGGAACTTACGAGACCTTTACGCAGCATTTATTTCGGTGGCGGAACACCTTCCCTGCTCGAGGCGTCCGAATTGGAAAAACTGATGGAAGCCATCCATAGTCTTTTCGGCATTCAAGACAATGCCGAAATCACCCTTGAAGCCAATCCCGACGATCTCACCAAAGCCAAACTGCTCGAGCTCAAAGCCAGCGGCATCAACCGCTTAAGTATTGGTGTGCAATCCTTTTTCGAGGAAGATCTGCGTTTCATGAACCGCGCCCACAGCCCTGCCGAAGCACTTCGTTGCATCGAGGATGCTGCCCAAGTGGGCTTCGACCGTCTAAGCATCGACCTGATTTATGGAACGCCCGGTTTGACTAATGATCGCTGGATTCAGAATCTCGAAAAAGCAGCATCGCTCCCTGTCAATCATTTGTCTTGCTATGCCCTCACCGTAGAGCCCAACACGCCCCTGGCCAAAGGAATTCTCAAAGGCAGTTACCTCAATCCCGAAGAAGAACAATCGGCCGGTCAGTTTGAAATCCTACAGCAAAAAGCCCCCGAACTCGGATTTTTACATTACGAGATCAGCAATTTATCACGCGGAGAAGCCACAGCCATCCACAATTCAGCGTATTGGGAAGGCCGCTCTTATCTGGGAATCGGTCCATCGGCACATTCCTTTGATGGAAAAACGCGTCGGGTAATCATCCCCAACAACACCCGCTACATCCGCGATTTGCAGACAGGAGATTGCGCCCATGAGTTGGAAGTAATCGATCAAAAGACACGTTACAACGAACTGGTTTTAACAGGTTTGCGCACCTTACGCGGAATAGATAAATCAGCACTCATCCGTTTGGGAAAAGAAGCAGTGCAACAGTTTTCCAAAGCCCGCCATCAGCTGCCAAATCCTGCAGTCATTCTTGAATCGGAGACAACGTTTCGCTTAGATCCTGCACATTGGCTTCTCGCCGATGGTATTGCAGGGCGCTTGTTTCAATAATCATCCCCCCTTTCAGCTCAAACACAAAAAATGTTTTCCTGCCCATTGCTGTTTTCGGAGCACGTGCTTTTGTTACTTTTAACGCATGAGTAGTCCAGCAGATAAACTTGATGCAATCGATTATAAGATCCTGAAAATGTTGCAACTCGACGGCAGGATAACTAATTTGGAGTTAAGCAACCAGATTGGCCTGTCACCTGCACCAACATTGGAACGGGTAAAAAAATTAGAAAAACTAAAAATCATCGAAGGCTATCATGCCCGGTTGAATAATGCCCGGCTCAAGTTGGGCGTGAGCGTGTTTATTCAAATCAGCCTGAGCCGGCAAGTCGAAAACGTCATTCACCGTTTCAAGGAACGCATTCTGCACATCCCCGAAATCATGGAATGCTATCAAATTACCGGCAACGCCGATTACCTCCTCAAAGTGCTTGTTCAGGACATCCCCGCCTTTGAAAAACTCATCGCCGACCAGTTTTCCAAAATGGAAGAAGTAGGCCATGTGCAAACCATGCTCATCATTTCCGAAGTCAAACAATCGCATTTACTTCCCTTAAAATACGAGCAGTAAAACCCCAAAGCCCTTTGATAACAAAAGAAACCCCGACCTTTAGTCTGGGAACATTTACACAAGACCATGTCCATCTGAAGACAACACACCAGAAGCATCATCGATACTCAAGCAACCCCAGACTTAAGTCCGAGGACACTTCCGTATCACAATGCCCTTCACATTGAATATAGAAGAAGTCCGCGAATTCAGCCTCAGCCTCCCGCACGTCACAGAGGATTTTCCCTTTGACCAATTCACGCTTGTGCAGCGCATTGGTGGGAAGATATTTTCATTGATACCACTCGAAAAAGGCGGGCAGATGAACCTAAAATGTGATCCCGAACGCGCCATTGAATTGCGAGAAGAATATCCTGCCATCATTCCCGGCTGGCACATGAGCAAAACCAACTGGAATACCCTTTACTTTGAGTCATTGCCAGAAGCACTTGTCAAAGAACTCATCACCCATTCCTACACCCTGGTTTTGAACAGTCTGACGAAAAAAGTCCGCGCGCAGCTTACCTAAAACCATGAACTGGATCTTACTCATTATTGCAGGTTTGTTCGAAATCGGCTTCGCCACTTGTTTGGGTAAAGCACGCGAGACCACCGGTTCCGCTTCCATGTTTTGGATGTTCGGATTTTTTTTCTGCCTAAGCATCAGTATGCTGCTGCTGTATAAAGCAACGCTCACCTTACCTATTGGAACCGCATATGCCGTATGGACGGGCGTTGGAGCCGTTGGGACAGTTATCGTGGGCTTGTGGTTGTTTCAAGAACCCGCCGATTTCTGGAGGCTTTTTTTTCTTTGCACGCTCATCGCTTCCATCATCGGTCTTAAAGTCGTGAGTTCTTGAAAGTTCATCGGGCAGGATTGCCGTACATTTGTCGGGTATTTATCTAACAGATGAACTTCTTAAGTCAGTTATTCAGTCGCATATTCCGTCGTTTTACCGGTTTTTTCCTAAAAGGACTGGTGCTCATTGTCCCTATTGGCATTACTGTGTATGTGGTGTACAAAGTATTTATGTTTCTCGATGGGCTTATTCCCTATGAAGTTCCCGGGGTAAGCATGCTGGCATTGATTTTCGGAACCGCATTCTTGGGTTTTATCGGTACAGCCTTTATACAAACACCGCTTCTATCCTTTCTCAACAAAGCGCTTGAACGCATTCCATTGGTCAAATTCATCTACACCTCGGTGCGTGATATGCTTTCTGCTTTTGTCGGAAATGAAAAGCGTTTCAACAAACCGGTGATGATAAAAGTAGGTCGCGACACGGAACTCTACAAACTCGGATTTGTCACCCAAAAAGACCTAAGCTATCTTGGCATCGCCGAAGGGAAATCGGCCGTCTACATGCCCCACAGCTATAACTTCTCCGGAAATTTATTCATTGTCGACAACGATTTGATCACCCCCATCGATGCTCCATCCGATGAAATCATGAAATTCATTGTATCGGGTGGTATTACACGGATATAGAATGTTACCAGCAAGCGTAAATTGACATCCATTGTTGAATGATAAAATTTAATAATCAAAATAAGACAAATGAATTTCAATTTACTTCTTGAGAACCTTACTAATCCAGCTCTATTATTCTTTGTGTTAGGCATAATCGCAGTTTATGTAAAAAGCGATTTGGAGATACCGCCTAACTCGTCCAAATTTATTTCTCTTTATTTATTATTTGCAATCGGATTTAAAGGCGGACAAGAACTGTCACATGAAGCATTTACGAGTGAAATCGGATTTTCGATGTTATTGGGAATCTGTATTTCAGCTGTCATACCACTCTATACTTTTTTCATACTTAAAAGAAAACTGAATGTATTTGATGCAGGAGCTATTGCCGCAGCTTATGGCTCTGTGAGCGCCGTTACATTTGTGACGGCTGTCTCCTATTTAGAAAGTCAACAATTGAGTCTTCATGGACACATGGTAGCAATAATGGCATTGATGGAATCTCCCGCTATCATAATTGGTTTAGTTCTAATTTCAATATTCAATAAGGAAGAATCAGCGACACAAATTAATATCCCTTCTGTAATTAAGCATTCTTTGACTAACGGTAGTGTTTTATTAATAATTGGAAGTTTAGTAATTGGTTTCTTAGCGAATGCCAAACAAGCAGAAGGAATCAAGCCATTTACAAATGATTTATTTAAAGGATTTCTTGCTATTTTTCTATTAGACATGGGAATTACCAGTGGCCGGAAACTAAAATCTTTCTTTTCATTTGGCATATTCCCTATTGTATTTGCGATCGTTATTCCTTTAATAAACGGAAGTGTTTTTGCAATACTAAGCTCGTTTGTTACTGCTGATATTACCAATAGATTTATGTTTGCTGTATTAGCTGCTAGTGCCTCCTACATCGCTGTTCCTGCAGCAATGAAAATAACAGTCCCCAAAGCGAATCCTGGTCTTTATTTGCCAATGGCTCTCGCTGTAACTTTTCCGATTAACATTACAGTTGGTATGCCTTTGTATTTTCTTATTGTCCAACACGTATGACTAACTTAACCATCAATAATTTTTGACGCCCCCAA
>CALQRR010000024.1 GCA_943333015.1 Chitinophaga pinensis
GTCCTATGTGCAGGATATTTTAGGGCCGATGTGTTTTGATTATGGCTTTGGTCCTTTCCGCTGGGTATGCTGTTCGGGCGAGGCGGCTGATTTGGAAACGACCGATCGGTTGGCAGCAGAAGTGCTGGACGAGTTGATACAGGATGCTCCGGAAGATATTCGCGGACAGATTCAGGACAACCTCAACTGGATTCGTTCCGCGAAGCAGAATCAGCTTGTGGTTGGTTCGCAGGCACGTATTCTCTATGCCGATTCGGAAGGCCGGATTAGGATTGCGCAGCGGTTTAATACAGCCATTGCCTCAGGAGAACTAAGCGGTCCGATCGTTTTAGGGCGCGATCATCACGATGTTTCGGGAACGGATTCGCCTTACCGTGAAACATCTAACATTTATGATGGAAGTCGCTTTACAGCCGATATGGCCGTTCAGAATTTTGCCGGCGATGCCTTTCGCGGTGCTACGTGGATTTCGCTGCACAACGGCGGTGGCGTGGGCTGGGGCGAGGTGATCAACGGTGGTTTTGGGATGGTGATTGATGGCTCGGACGATAGCGCAAGACGTATCAAATCGATGCTGCATTGGGATGTAAACAATGGCGTTGCTCGTCGCGCCTGGGCCAGAAACAAGGAAGCCGTTACGGCCATCAAACGTGCCATGGAACTCGAGCCCAAGCTTCGGGTGACTGTTGCCAACGACGTGGACGATAATCTGATTGATTCAATTCAATAAAAGGGAATTACATTATTCATGCATGTGAAATAACCTTGCAAATTGGAAATCTAATCTCCAGTTTGCAAGGTTATTTATTTCAGATACAATCGGATCAATGCTTTTCTGGAGATCGAAGCTCCGTAGTTGCTCCGTAAAATTTCTGGTGTTGAGATGCGCGTTCGTTAATACGCACGTCTCAGTAATTCTCGCTGCCGCGCCAGCGATTGCAGCCATTACCGCTTTGCAGCCCTTGGCGGAAAAGCAGTAGAGGCGGAAAGCGCGGTTCAGGCGCCCAACATTAGCGCAGCTTTAAGAGCTGTCCTGCTTTGGGTTCGGTTCCGGAAGGCAGTTGATTGAGGTGATATAAGCGACTGAGTTTGATGGCGTGTTCCTGGGAGATGTTGCGCATTTTATCGCCGGGTTTTACGGTATGGCTGTCGGTAAAGGCTTTACGGCGTTTGGGCTGGATGTACAAAATATCGCCCGCCTGAAGTTTGGACGTATTGGATAAGTCGTTGTATTTGGGCAATTGCCAGCGCAAAAGGGCGAGTTCGCGGGTGATAGATTCAAATGTATCGCCTTCTTTCACGGTGATGTATTGCACCCGGTTACGAACCATGATGGCACGACCGGCCTGCTGCTTTAATTCAAAATCGGCCAGATCGGTGTTGTCCGACTTTCCGCGAGGTGTGCGCGGCGTTGGAGGAGGCGTTTGCTTTTTATCGCGGGGCTTTCCGGACAATTCACCTGGGGCAGAACTTCCGGGCTTGTCGAACGCATACAGCCGATTTTCCTCAATGGTTCGGATGAGCAATTGGGCATATTGCGGATTGGTGGCATATCCAGCTTTTTTCAGTCCGTATGCCCAGCCTTTGTAATCGGTCAGTTCCAGGGTAAAAAGTTCGGCATACCGGGTGCTGTTTTTTAAAAATTGGGAATGGTCTTCGTAAGAGGCTAGAACCGTTTCGTATTTCCGGAAGCATTCGTCTTTGGCATCATCGTCCTTGTGAAACGAAGGTCCCGTCCAGTCCTTTTTGCATTTGATGCCGAAGTGATTGTTGGCTTCAGTTGCCAGATCACTGTTGCCGGCCGAGGATTCGAGCAGTCCTTGCCCCAGTTTTACCGATGCCGGAATGCCATAACGATCCATTTCGGTGATGGCGATGTCTTTGTAAATGGCAATGTATTCAGTGGCAGATTGCTTGCGTTGGGCAAACAAAAAAGTGGGTAAGAAGAACGTAAAAAGCAGAATCCGGTGAATCATAGGTACAAAGTAAGGATGTGATGACAGCTTTTTCTCCGCCACAACGTCCGAGTTTTGAACGATGTAACGTGTAAAGACACTACCTGTATATGTTCGGTTCGGCCAATCCCATTTTTTCCTACATTTGCGCACTTATTTTTTATGTTGCCCAACGTATGAAGTTATCGCAGTTTAAATTCAAACTACCACCGGAACTAATTGCTGAACGCCCGGCAGACAATCGTGATGAATCGCGTCTGATGGTGCTTAACCGCAAGACCAAGACGATTGAGCATCGTATGTTCAGAGATATTCTGGAGTAT
This sequence comes from Chitinophaga pinensis, assembly GCA_943333015.1. Taxonomy (GTDB): domain Bacteria; phylum Bacteroidota; class Bacteroidia; order M30B66; family M30B66; genus CALQRR01. Next base: position 2,279 of record CALQRR010000024.1, read on the forward strand.
TTTGATGATGGCGACACGTTTATCATCAACAACACCCGTGTTTTTCCTGCTCGTATGTACGGCAACAAGGAAAAAACCGGTGCTAAAATCGAGGTGTTTCTTTTGCGCGAACTCAACGCCGAAAGTCGTCTGTGGGATGTGTTGGTAGATCCGGCCCGTAAAATCCGGATTGGTAACAAACTGTATTTTGGGGAAGATGATTCTCTGGTTGCAGAGGTGATCGACAATACAACATCGCGCGGTAGAACGCTGCGTTTCTTGTTTGACGGTCCACACGAAGAATTTAAAAAGGTGCTTTATTCATTGGGAGAAACACCGATCCCGAAATACATCAACCGCACACCGGATGAAGATGACGCGGTGCGTTATCAAACGGTATACGCGAAAAATGAAGGTGCTGTAGCCGCTCCAACTGCGGGACTTCACTTTAGCCGTGAGCTGATGAAGCGCATGGAGCTTAAAGGAATCAACTTTGCCGAGGTAACCTTGCATGTTGGATTAGGAAGTTTCCGTACAGTGGAAGTGGAAGATTTGAGCAAGCACAAAATGGACAGCGAAGAAATGTACATCACCCCGGAAGCGGCGGAGATTGTCAATAAATCGAAAGCTGAAAAACATCGGATTGTGGCTGTTGGAACTACAACAATGCGTGCGATTGAAAGCTCTGTGTCGACCGAAGGTTATTTGAAAGAATACAGCGGTTGGACCAACAAGTTCATCTTTCCACCGTATGATTTTCGTGTGGCCAATGCGCTAGTGACCAATTTTCACATGCCAATGAGCACCCTGATGATCATGGTTTCTGCTTTTGCAGGACATGATTTTCTAATGGAAGCATACAAGGAAGCCGTGAAGGAGAATTACCGTTTCTTCACATACGGTGATGCGATGTTAATCATCTAAACCCATGCAACACCACGTCATTATCGTGGCAGGAGGAAGCGGAGCGCGCATGCAAACCGCCGTTCCCAAGCAGTTTTTACTGTTGAATGGGCTTCCTGTGCTCATGCATACCATTGCTAAATTTTATTCGGCTTTGCCGGATGCACCACTCATTCTGGTCCTTCCACAAGAACACCTTCTTTTATGGGAAGACCTTCGGGTGGAGCATGCTTTTCATATACCTCATCGGGTGGTGGAAGGTGGTCAAACACGTTTTCACTCGGTCAAAAACGGTCTCGCATACGTGCAGGAAGGTTGGGTTGCGGTGCATGATGGCGTGCGTCCGCTGGTAAGCAGCGAAACTATTTTGCGAAGTTTTGAAGCGGCACAAAAAACCGGCGCTGCAGTTCCGGTACTCTTGGTGAATGAATCTACCCGGGAAGTTCTTCCAGATGGTAACAATGCGGCTTTAAATCGAACCGCCCTTCGCACAGTGCAAACGCCTCAATGTTTCGATGCTTTGAAACTCAAACAGGCATTTGAACAGGAATACAGCAGTTTGTTTACCGACGATGCCTCAGTGATGGAAGCTGCGGGATTCCGCATTACACTGGTGGAAGGAAATGCAGAAAACATCAAAATAACCCGACCCGTTGACCTGTTATTAGCAGAATTGCTGCTGAAGAATCTGGAGTAAGGGATAGATTTCTGCGGGATTCTGACAAAAAATCACGGACTTTGCACCATGAATATTCTCCTGCTTGGCTCCGGTGGCCGCGAACATGCTCTTGCTTGGAAAATAGCACAAAGTCCACGCCTTGATTCACTTTTTATTGCTCCTGGAAATGCAGGTACAGCGGCTCATGGAACTAATGTGAACCTTGATTTACGCGACTTTCCAGCCATCATCGATTTTGTACTGAAGCATGCTATCAACATGGTCGTTGTGGGGCCAGAGGAACCGCTCGTCCGTGGAATTGTGGATGTATTTGCTGCCACTGAAGCCGTTGCTCACATTCCGGTTATTGGGCCAACAGCCGCGGGTGCTCAACTGGAAGGAAGTAAGGATTTCTCCAAGGCATTTATGGAGCGTCATGCCATTCCAACTGCACGGTACAAAAGTTTTACGCCTGCTACACTCGAGGAGGGACAAGCTTATCTCCGCACGTTTCAGGCGCCGTATGTGTTAAAAGCATCCGGACTGGCTGCAGGTAAAGGTGTTGTGATTCCGGAGACGCTGGAAAAAGCGGAACAGGAGCTCGAGGAAATGCTGGGCGGTAAATTTGGTGCTGCCGGCAATGTGGTGGTCATTGAAGAGTTTATGAAGGGCATCGAATGTTCGGTGTTTGTGCTTTCCGACTCAGAACATTATCTGATTCTGCCCGAAGCCAAGGATTACAAGCGCATTGGTGAACACGACACCGGTCTGAACACCGGAGGGATGGGAGCTGTTTCGCCGGTGCCTTTTTGTACGCCGGATTTCATGGAGAAAATCCGCACACGCATCATCGATCCTACCATTCGGGGTCTGCGTCAGGAAGGGATTCGGTACAAAGGATTCATCTTCATTGGTATTATGAATGTAGATGGCAACCCGATGGTGGTCGAATACAACTGCCGGATGGGTGATCCGGAAACAGAAGTGGTCATTCCAAGGATTGAAAATGATTTGCTCGATTTACTAGAAGCTACAGCACTCGGCCGATTGGATGAACAAACACTCGGAATAAGCCCTTTAACTGCTGTTACGGTGGTTACGGTTTCAGGTGGGTATCCGGGAGCGTATCAAAAAGGCAAAGTCATACACGGGCTGGAGGAGTTGAAAAACGAATTGGTTTTCCATGCGGGCACACACTTTCAGGACGAAAAAGTTCTGAGTAACGGCGGGCGGGTGTTGGCATTCACCTCCATGGCCGATTCATTGCCAGAAGCCATCTCAAGGTCCTATCGTTCCATCGACAGGATTTGCTACGACGGCATTTATTTCCGCCGGGATATTGGGAAAGATCTTTCAAGCTAAACTGAAGCCGGGAGTTTCATCGCTTCATAACTTCTCTTAATACGGTATTTGTCCATCCGGCGCGCCATGTCCTGTCGGAGGATTTGACACATCGCTTTGTATAAAACCGGAAGTTTCTCCCTGAATTCGATGGGAGCCTCAAAGAAATGCTCTACACATACGGCCCAGAATTCGTGCATGTTAGAACCGGCATATTTGCGTAAAAATGGATGCTGGGTGTTGCGCTTCATTTCTTCAAAAACGGGAAGGGCAATGATCGACCAGCGGTCAAATCCATACAACATCCGCCGGTGGCCAAAGTAATCGAGGTACAGGGCATGCGCCATTTCGTGCAATCCCAGATTGAGCCGGTCGGTTGGATTGGAATATCCTTCCTGATAATGCGGCCAGGAAATTAGGACAACACCGGTGTGAAAAACCGTCATGCCTTTCACATCCTTTTCGAACAGCTTGGAATAAAAGGCATCCGGGAATAATACAATCCGGTCGAAACGTGGAAAATAGAACCGTTCAATCCCCAATGTGAGCTGCGCCATGGTCGCCCCAACCTGCAAAATCATCCGATCATTTACCTCGAGGCCATCACGCCCGGTAAACCATTTATCTCCCAATATCTTTCTTAAGCGAACACGGAAAACGGCCTGTTCAGAGCTAACTAGCAGATGATAGTAGGCAAATGTTTCGAGCAGGATTGCATGTAACTCAGGATCTGAAGGCATCTGTGAAAGCTGCACAAAACCTTCATAATCCTCATCCAAATAGGGTGATGCAGTCTCTGTATCCTTCGCATCAAACAGCTGAAACAGGAAATAACACGCAAGCAGGGTAAACAAAACCAGTGCGCCCATTTCTAAGAAAAGAAATCCTTAAGCAGCTACTGCAGCGGAGGTGATTCTCGGAGATTCTTCCTGTCCAAATTTACGCATCGTGCGCACATGACTGCCAATGGCGGTAAGCATGCTTGGGATGGTATTGTACGGAACGCCGTATTCTTTGCAAACGCGCTGTACAATAGGACTCAAAGCTGGATAATGCACATGACTGATTTTCGGATAAAGGTGATGTTCTACCTGAAAGTTCAGCCCGCCAACATACCAAGAAACAAGTTTGTTGTCCATGGCAAAATTAGCGGTCGTTCTCATTTGGTGAACTGCCCAAGAATCCTCAATCGTCATGCGAACATCTTGTTCCTGCGTGGCGTCGGTGAATTCCGTTAGCTCTATAACATGTGCTAATTGAAACACAAGTGAAAGTGTAATTCCAACAACCGCACATGTAAACAAATAGCCGATAATAAACTTGCTGAAGCCTACCATTAAGATTGGTAGTGTGATATAAAAAATGACATACATTGATTTGGAGAACCAAAAAAGCACATGTTCCTGCATCGGAATTTTATTGATCGGCGTAGTATGGATGCTGCGCTTGAAGTATTTTTCGAAATCAGTATAAAGGGCCCAGAGAATATAGGAGATACCGTAAAAGAAAAACATGTAATAATGCTGGTACTTGTGCACCGGCTTGAATGTTTGGGAATAGCAATGACGCAGAACCGGTGATTTGGCAATATCATCGTCCAAACCATCAATGTTGGTGTAGGTATGATGCACAATGTTGTGCTTCATTTTCCAGATGAATGCATTGGCACCGAGGGCATTCATCGTTAAACCCATGATGTAATTGATGCGCTTGCTTTCAGAAAAGCTACCGTGATTGGCATCGTGCATTACATTAAAACCAATGGAAGCAATGCAAAGCCCGAGCACGGCACAGATGGCCAGCGCTAAAACAGCGGGCATCGATACGGTAATCAGGGAAATATAGGAAGCAAGGGCAAGGGGAATGAGAATCCAGCTTTTAATGTACAATCTCCAGTCTCCTGTTTGTTTCAGATTGTTGCTTGTGAAATACTGTTTAACTTCAGCGTTCAGCGTTTCAGAGAACGAGTTGTTCTTATTATTGAAGACTACTTTTTTCAAAGGATCAGGGATTTTTCTTGGCAGATTGCCGAAAGTTACGGCAAAAATCTTTTGATGAAGATGCTGCCCCGATTATTTCTGTCTGCATCATAATTTCTAATCAATCAGGAATTACCCTGAAAAACGCATTTAGAAGAAGAATTAAACGGGCTCAACTTTTTTATAAACCACATATTTTAAAGATTGTTTCATCCTCTGGACGTTTTCCCGGCTTTAGCCGGTTGGAATTTCGCTTTTTACCTAAGTTTGTCGGACCACAATCACGCAACACATTATGGAAATTTCAGAAGACATCCTTTCTCGCATCCAACTCCTCCAGGAGAAATATGCATCGATGGGACAGGATTTAACCTCGTATCTCGATGGTTTACTGCATGCCGATTTTCTGACCTATTGGGATTACATCCACCTCGACACCTTGTTGAGTCTTCAAAGTCCGCGGACACGTTTCCCGGATGAGGAGATTTTCATTATGTATCATCAGATAACCGAACTGTACTTCAAACTGTGTTTGCATGAGCTGAAACAGATCGGTGCACAAAAGACGCCTGATCTGAAGTTTACCACTAATCGCATTCAGCGGGTGAACCGATATTTCCAAAACCTGACGCATTCGTTTGAGGTGATGGTAGATGGCATGGACCGCGATCAATTCCTCAAATTCCGGATGTCATTATTGCCCGCATCCGGTTTTCAAAGTGCGCAATACCGCATGATTGAGATTTTTGCAACAGACTTCATTCACCTAGTCGATAAAGACCACCGCGACAAGTTTCAAGATGGAACCTCCAGCATTGCGGAACAATTCAAATACATCTACTGGCAAGCTGGAGCAACGGAATTGGCCAGCGGAAAGAAAACGCTGACGCTGGATCAGTTTGAAGAAAAATACAGCCGCGATCTTATTCATTTGGCGGAACAAAATGTGAATACGAATGTGTTCAGCATCTACCGTAAACTTCAGGTAAGTGGTTCCGATTTGGGCGAACTTACCAACGCCCTGCGTTCTCTCGATGTTTTGGTAAATGTGAATTGGCCTTTATCGCACTATAAAAGTGCTGTCCGTTATTTACAGCGCGATCCCGAAGACATCAAGGCAACAGGCGGAACAAACTGGCAAAAATACCTGCCTCCACGTTTTCAGAAGCGTATTTTTTATCCCGAACTTTGGTCGGAGCAGGAAATTTCCGATTGGGGAAAAGGTTGGGTTGAAGAGGTGATCTCCGTAAAATAATTTAACGGATGCGTATAATCGAAAATCCTTCTACGCTCACTCCATTTACAACCGCCTGATTTTGCTGACCGGTTATCTGAAAAGGAATCGCCGCGGAGAAATCTTGCGCAGCAGCAAGGATAGTGCACACCGGAGAACCATTTAATAGCAATGTGCCGGTGAGTTTGGCGTTTGTTGGTGAAACTCTATAAACACGCGTGTTCAATTCCCACATGCCCTGCCCATTGGCTTGAAAGGCCAATACATTACTTCCGAATTTCAACCTCAACACAGAAGTGTCGGTGGTCATTTCTCCAAAAGCATGCACCTCAAGGGCTTGTCCATTGGCGTCAAGCGTATTGGCGGGAATTACATACGAGCCTAAAATTGCTTCCGTTGTACCGGCCAAGCCAGCCTGACTCAATGAGCTGATCAGAATAGATGGAGGAACAGGCGGAACTGCCGTAAGAAATTCGGTCCAGCTGCCCATGGTGAAATACCAGAACGAGGATGTTGTTAAATCGTACACCAACAGGCCTTCTGCGGGTGTTATAATTGCCAGCCGTTCGCTGCTGCTCATGCGAGGCGTAAGCAAGCCTTTGCTGGTTGAGGATACTTCCAGTTTTGCGCTGGCATCCGGACTGGCTGTGCCAATGCCCATATTATCGGTTTGAGCGTGTGTGATCAGGCTCATCAAACTCAGAAAGGCAAAAATCAGAGGGTAACGCATGGCACAAAGCTAAGAAAGCACGGTTTCCGATGTGCGGCTTTTTCTAATTCGTTTTTTTTCTCTTTTTACACCACTAACCACTACCTTATTCGGAGGGTAGTGAATCAATCGGACATTTTACACACCACGCGAATGCTTCCGTCAGGCTCTTTTTTAAGAAACATACTTTTCTTTGAAGAGAATTATGTGGAAAATTACCTCCTCCTTGAAACGATTCTCTAATTTGCACGTTCTTCTTTCATCTATGAAAAAGTCCCTGCCGCTTCTGTTTTTTTTTGCATCTGCTATCTTACTTTCAGGGTGTTCCCTGTTTAAGAAAAAGTGCGACTGCCCCGATCATCATCGAAAAAAGCGAATTGCCATGGAGCAGAGGCATTTACCGGCTTCCTTGATTTAAGCGGGTTTTTCTTTCCGGTATTTTCCTTTGTGGGGCCGGTGAAATTTGTACTTTCGCAGTTAATTAGAATCGTTCTAAACAAGCAAGCATGCCTGCCGATCTCTCACATCTTCCTGTTGGTGAATCTGCAATCATCCGTGGTTTCAAGGATGAAGAGATCTCTCTGAAGCTCATCGAGTTGGGGTGTATTCCGGGATCACAGATTACCATGATCCGAAAAGCTCCGTTTGGTGATCCCATCGCCTTTGCCTGCTCCGGTTCTTTGATTAGCATCCGCATGCAGGAAGCTGCAACTGTACTGATCGAATATCCATAACAAGGCATTGGAAGAGGCTGTCATCAATATCGCTCTCATCGGCAACCCTAATAGCGGGAAGTCAACGTTGTTTAATGCGCTCACCGGGCTGCATCAAAAAACGGGTAATTTTCCGGGTGTTACCGTTGAAAAACGTACCGGTCAGGTGCGCATGTTTCATCCCAAAGACAAAAGCCGCCGTACCGTTAAATTCATCGATCTCCCGGGAACTTATTGTCTGTTCCCGAAGTCGCTCGATGAACTCGAAACGTTTAAAGCCCTCACCGATCATCGTTCTCCCGATGCACCCGACATGGTGCTCATCGTGGCCGATGCTTCCAATCTGAAACGCTCCCTACTACTATGTCTGCAGATTATCGATCTGGGTTTGCCTGCTGTACTGGCGGTGAACATGATCGATCTCCTCGAACGCAGTCATCTCAAACTCGATACTGTCCGCTTAGCCGCAGAACTTGGAATTCCTGTTATACCAGTCAACGCCCGCGATAAAATTGGTGTAGCCGAATTAAAACAAGCGCTGTTTCAGGAACAAGTGGGCGCCATGAACACATTCGACAATCCTTCAGAACATCATCCCGGACTTGTAGAACTGCTCCAGAAAACGACCGGCATCAACAATGGATACGA
>CALQRR010000025.1 GCA_943333015.1 Chitinophaga pinensis
TCCGTTATTACTTGAAGACAAACACTGTAGGTTCCAGCTTGATTAAACACGTGTGTTGGACTGGCTTGTGAACTATTCGCGCCATCTCCAAAATACCAGTAATAAGTTGGATTGCTACCCGTTGTGGTAGTCGTATTGGTGAATGTATAACTCAACGCGTTGTTGGACGATGCCTGATAGTTGAAATAAGGCAAACACGTAGCATTCGATCCAGGAGTTACCAATTGGCAATATGTGTCTGTACAACCCATTGATGAGGTTATCGTTAAACATACAAGACCACCATTGTTAGATGGAAATATGTAGTTGAAAACGGGAGTGGTAGATATAGAAATCCCGTCTAGAGACCAATTATAGGATGCAATGGTATCAGAACTCGTACTTGTGCTCTGAAAAATGACCTGCCCTGCAACAGTTGGATCAACATAGGCATTGAACATGGCCATACACGTATTCGGATTCTGAACACAAAGTTGAAAGTCTGCGGTTGCAATATCAATTGTCCCCTGATTGTTCGAAACGGTATCTGAAATAAACGAACTATCACAATTCATCGTCTGAACAATAAATAATTGATTCGGTCCTGTAACACTGCCATTTGAAAGGGTGTCACTATACCATCCAGTACCATCTGTATAAACAGTTGATGTCATGCCCATTCCTGTAATGGTCACAGGCCAGTTGGAGATAGGAAATGTAGAAATGGAGCTTGTAACATATCCATGGATGATCAAATCATTCGGAGAAACCTGTGCCATCGACATCAGTCCGACAAGCATCAAACTGAGAAATACAACTACCTTTTTCATAAGATTCAGATTAGTAACACTACAAATGTGATTCATTCCAAATCAACTGACAAAGAATCCCAGTTATTTTCTTACGCATCCAGTAAGCCATTTACTCCACTCAATGCATTACAGAATATAGAATCTTCCACAAATTATCATACAGCACAAGTTGTGATTTTCTTTAAAATATCACTCCAATTCCATGCATGTACCGAATCATTCTACTTTTGCCCCAATGATTGCACGCATTGCCTCCTTCCTGCTCTATTGGCTTCGGGCAAAAGGCCCCAACCGGGTTCATTCTCCCTTTGTATTTTCGCTTTACACGGATATCCTTCTAAGCAACAAGCAGTATTATGCTTTTGCAGGAATTGAGAAAGTCCGCAAGCAACTGCTTCTTTCGGAGCAGGAAATCACAGATCCGGATCCAGGAGCAGGTTCCCAAAAACCATCCCGCAAACGACTGGTAAAAACCATTGCAGCAAACAGTTTACTTTCCCCTGCTCAGGGTCGTTTGCTGTTTAAACTCGTCGATCATTTCAAGCCAAAAATCATTTTGGAATTGGGAACCTCTCTGGGCATCTCCACCCTCTATCTGTCCAAAGCATTTTCAACAGAAGTGCATACCATCGAAGGACAAGCATCGGTTGCTGCCATTGCCAGTCGTGTATTTAAAAACGCACATGCCACAAACATCCAGCTCCATCAAGGACTGTTTGAAGAAACACTGCCCCAACTGCTCCCCCAGCTCAAACAGGTCGATATGCTTTACATGGACGGCAATCATACCTATGAAGCCACCATCCACTATTTTAACCTGATCTTTCCCTACCTGCACAAAGACACTGTAATAATTCTCGATGATATCCGTTGGAGTGCAGACATGATGCGGGCGTGGAGCTTTCTTTCGCAACACGAAGCCGTTCATGTGAGCATCGATCTTCAGAAGATTGGATTTCTGTTTCTGCGTCCTTCGCAGGAAAAAGAGCATTTTATTCTTCGCATCTGATGCTCTCACCTTTGTTCATCAAGATGAAAAACGTAGGTTTGATCCCCCATGACAACATCCGCTAATGTGATCCGCCTCCGGCAAATTGTTCGGAATTTTAAACTAGGATCTGAAATCATTCAGGTGCTACGCTCCATCGATCTCGACATCAACCGAGGCGAATATGTAGCGCTCATGGGCCCTTCCGGTTCGGGAAAATCAACACTGATGAACATCATCGGATGCCTCGATACTCCAACCAGCGGCGAATATGAACTCAATGGCCAAGTCGTTTCGAGTTTGAGCGACAATGAATTGGCCGACATTCGCAACAAAGAAATCGGGTTCATTTTTCAAACATTCAACCTACTTCCGCGCTCCACGGCACTCGACAATGTGATTTTGCCCTTGATTTATGCCGGAGAATCCAAAGCCGACCGGGATGTAAAAGCGCGCAAGGCATTGGATCAGGTAGGATTGAGCGACAGGATTATGCACAAACCCAACGAACTTTCGGGTGGTCAGCGCCAGCGGGTTGCTATTGCACGGGCATTGGTCAACAATCCCTCCATTCTCTTGGCCGATGAACCCACCGGAAATCTGGACACCAAAACCTCTATCGAAATCATGGGGCTTTTGCACGACATTCATTCACAAGGCAATACCATCATCATTGTAACACACGAGGAAGACATCGCCCAACACGCCCACCGGATAATCCGCTTGCGCGATGGCGTTATTGAAAATGATTACATGAATGATAACATCCGGGTTTACCAAAAAGCCTGAACATTCACCCGATAAACACGTTCGAGGAAAATGAAAATCTACACACGCACTGGCGACACTGGACAAACATCGCTCCTTGGTGGCACCCGCGTTCCAAAACACCACCTGAGAATCGAATCTTACGGCACACTGGATGAGCTCAATTCGCACATCGGTTTGCTGCGCGACCAGTCTATTTCAGTGCTCATGATCACCGAATTGCTCGAGGTGCAGGACCGCTTATTCACCCTTGGATCGCACCTGGCAGCTGATCCCGAAAAAAGCAAAGTCAAAATACCCGCAATCGAAGAAGATGATATTCTGTTTCTCGAAAATGCCATGGACAGCATGAACGAATCGCTCCCCGAAATGCGGAGTTTTGTTTTACCCGGCGGTCATCCAGCTGTTTCCATCTGTCACATTGCACGCTGTGTTTGCCGCCGTGCAGAACGCTGTATCGTCCACTTGGCCGAGATCAGCCCCGTCGAACCAATCGTCATTCGCTACATAAATCGGCTTTCGGATTACCTCTTTGTTTTAGCACGAAAAATCAGCTTCGAACACAACGCCATCGAAACTCCTTGGAAACCAAGAATGTAAAATATTCCACATTTCGATAAAGCTATCTTCTTATTTCTATTTTTGCGGAAAGTTGATATTGAAACCCATTCAACAACTTTTTGTAATTTAACGTTCAATCAAAAGATTAAAGGATATGTACTGGACACTTGAACTAGCTTCTTACCTTGAAGATGCACCATGGCCTGCGACCAAGGACGAGCTGATCGATTTCGCTATTCGTTCAGGATCTCCTTTGGAGGTGATCGAAAACCTGCAGGAAATTGAAGACGAAGGCGAGGTGTATGAAAGCATCGAAGAAATCTGGCCGGATTACCCGACCAAAGAGGATTTCTTTTTCAACGAAGACGAATACTAATCTCCATATTCTGCCTCATTTCAAGCGCGAATCTCCCAAGAGTCGCGCTTTTTTTCATGGCACCTTATAGCGCTGTCCGCTGCTTGCCCCTATGGGGAAGTCCTCGCACATGCCTCCGTTGCTCTCCGGCATGCACTGCGGGCTGCCGCTTCCATCACTGGTGCGGCTGTCGTTATTCCCTATAAATTTCAGTTCCGATTAATCTCTCAGGCCAATCCAGGCCTCTGTTCCGGGTAACGGTGCAATCACCTCCACCTGCTCCTTCTTTACCGGATGTTCAAACCGCAGCATACGTGCATGCAAACAAATACTTCTATCCGGATTTCCGCGTCTAGCTCCGTACTTCACATCGCCCTTTATCGCCCACCCCATCGCCGATAATTGTACCCGTATCTGATGATGTCGCCCCGTGAGGGGTTCCACCTCGAGCAAGGTATACCGGTCGAGCACTTTTATAACGCTGTAACGAAGCTCGCAGCGCAAATACCCTTCGCGAGGCTCTTTCAAGGCACGGGACGTATTTTTCGCTTCATTCTTAGTCAGATAATGTACCAACGTTCCGTTAGCTACCTCAACCGCTCCCTCCACTAGTGCCCAATACGTTTTCTTAATCAACCGTTCCCTGAACTGCTCATTCATCCGCGAAAGTGCTTTACTCGTCCGGGCCATAAGCACAACTCCGCTCACTGGGCGGTCAATACGATGCACAACGCCAATAAATGCATCTCCGGGCTTTTCGTATTTCACTCGAAGGTATTCTGCCACCTTTTCACTCAGAGGAATATCCCCTGTTTTATCACCCTGCACAATTTCACCCGACTGCTTGTTTACGGCAATTAAGTGGTTGTCCTCATACAGAGCAACCCAGGCATCCCCGGTGTCCCCGGACTTAAGTCCGGGGTAACCTGGGTTAGTAGGATTCTGACTCATTTGGAAAATCTTTCGATTTTACATCTTTCACATAATTGCCAATGGCGCCCACAATTTGCTCATGCAGATTGAGGTATGTACGTAAAAAACGTGGTTTAAACTCCGTATTAATACCGAGCATATCATGCAACACCAACACCTGCCCGTCAACACCTCCACCTGCGCCAATTCCGATGATTGGAATGGAAACTTCTCGGGCAACACGCTCGGCTAACGTTGCCGGTACTTTTTCAATTACAATGGCAAAACAGCCGGCTTCCTGCAACAAATGCGCGTCGTGGATGAGTTTGAGCGCTTCTTCTTCTTCCCGAGCCCGCACCACGTAGGTACCAAATTTATAAATCGATTGCGGTGTTAAACCCAAATGCCCCATCACCGGCACACCGGCACTGAGAATTCGTTTCACCGATTCGACCACCTCTTCTCCACCTTCCAGTTTAATCGCATGCGCTCCGGTTTCCTTCATCACCCGAATAGCCGATGTGAGCGCCTCTTTTGAATTGCCCTGATACGAACCAAACGGAAGATCAACAACAACCAGCGCACGCGAGGTACCACGAATCACCGATGATGCATGGTAAATCATCTGATCGAGTGTAATAGGCAAGGTGGTTTCATGACCAGCCATCACATTGGAAGCCGAATCACCTACAAGAATGACATCAATGCCAGCCTCATCCACCATGCGCGCCATCGAAAAGTCGTACGCTGTTAGCATAGAAATCTTTTCGCCTTTATTCTTCATCTCCTGCAACGTCTTGGTAGTGACGCGCTTGATTTCCTTTTGAACCGACATAGCTTTTCCTCCGATAAAGGGCAAAATTAGTCATTTACTTGCAGTGTTGAAATCCCTACTTTTGTCCCATGCGCAAACTCGTTGTTTTGGTTCTAAGTGGTATAACACTAGCACTTGGTTCTTGCTCCAATGATCTGGAGATTAATGCCCCTTGGAAAGATGTTACGGTTGTTTTCGGACTTCTAAACAAAGATGAAACGGTTCACTACATCCGTGTCAGCAAGGCGTTTCTGGGAGAAGGCAATGCACTCGACTTTGCCTCACAATTCGATTCCTTGTACTACAATCCTTCCCTTTTGGACGTACAAGTGGAAGAAGTGGATATCAATGAAAACATCACACGCACCTTCACATGCGTTGCCGTTACTGACATTCCAAAAGATCCGGGAATCTTTGCAGCACCTTCTCAGATTCTGTATAAATTCGAAACCAGTCCGACGCAAAAAATCAATCCCAACTCTACCTTCCGTTTAAAAATCACCAACAGCTCCACCGGAAATGTGGTCACAACGGAAACGGTATTGGTTAAAAATCTGATTCTTTCCACTCCGAGTCCCATCATGCAGGAAACAAATATGTATCCTCAAAATGCGACGATGTTTAAGTGGAAAACCGCCGAAAACGGAAAGATGTATGAGTTATTTCTACGTTTCAAATACCGTGAATACAGCGAACTTGACCCTTCAGACGTTGCTTCCAAAGTACTTGAATTGAGTTTAGGACGTCTCACCAATGACAATACCACCGGCGGAAAAGAAATGACGTTGAAAGTTGAAAACTCCACCATTTATCAGGCATTGGCTGCATCCATTTCAAAATCGACCATCGATAACCCCATGGTTCGTATTGCCGATAGTTTACAGTTTCAAATTAATGTTGCTGCAGAAGAAATGACTACCTATTTAAATGTCAATCAGCCGTCCAACACCATTGCACAGGAACGTCCTCAGTACACAAACATTACCAACGGACTCGGTTTATTTTCTTCACGTGTTGCCCTCATCCGCACCATCTACCTCAACGATTTCACCGTGGATTCGCTGCGCGGAAATTCATTGACAGAAGATCTCAACTGGCAACCGCGCTAATTCTGCCATATTGTCAACCGATTTGCTGCCAGATCGGAAAGAATTCCACCTTGCTCTGTCAAAACTGACAGCTGCAAGGTGTTTTTTTTAGGTGGCATAAACATTGAAAACCGGGCAATACACAGACATTAACCGAACAAAAACACATAACAATGGGAAAGATCATAGGCATTGACCTGGGAACAACAAACTCCTGCGTAGCCGTGATGGAAGGTAACGAGCCAGTTGTCATTCAAAACAGTGAAGGCAAGCGTACAACACCTTCCATTGTCGCCTTCCTTGATAACGGAGAGCGCAAAGTAGGTGATCCTGCAAAACGTCAGGCAATCACAAATCCAACGAAGACCATATCCTCGATCAAACGTTTTATGGGCAATTCTTTTTCGGAAGTACAAACCGAAACAGGACGTGTACCATACAAAGTAGTCAAAGGAGATAATAACACCCCGCGCGTTCAAATAGACGACCGCACATATACACCACAGGAAATCTCTGCAATGGTGCTTCAGAAAATGAAGCAAACTGCTCAGGATTATCTTGGACATGATGTAACAGAAGCGGTGATTACTGTACCTGCGTATTTCAACGATGCACAGCGCCAGGCAACCAAAGAAGCCGGTGAAATTGCTGGGCTCAAAGTGATGCGTATCATCAACGAGCCAACTGCCGCTGCACTTGCTTACGGGATGGATAAGAAGAACGTTGACATGAAAATTGTTGTGTTCGATTGCGGTGGAGGAACACATGACGTTTCCGTGCTTGAATTGGGCGAAGGTGTGTTCGAAGTAAAATCGACTGATGGAGATACTCACTTAGGTGGAGATGACTTTGACCAAAAAATCATTGACTGGTTGGCAGATGAATTTGCAACAACCGAAGGTGATGGTTTGGATCTGCGTAAAGATGCGATGGCCCTTCAGCGTTTGAAAGAAGCTGCTGAAAAAGCCAAAGTGGAACTTTCGAGTTCTGCTAGCACCGAAATCAATCTTCCATACGTAACAGCAACAGCAACAGGTCCGAAACACCTTGTGCGCACCCTTACACGCGCTAAGTTTGAGCAACTGGCGGATGATCTTATTCGTCGTACGATTGAACCTTGTCGCACCGCATTGAAAAATGCAGGATACAGCACCAGCGATATTGACGAAATTATTCTTGTTGGTGGATCTACACGTATTCCAGCTATTCAGGCAGCGGTAGAGAAATTCTTCGGAAAAGCACCAAACAAAGGAGTGAATCCGGATGAGGTTGTTGCCATTGGCGCAGCTATTCAGGGAGGCGTATTGACAGGAGAAGTGAAAGATGTACTTCTTTTGGATGTAACACCTTTATCACTCGGTATTGAAACCATGGGGGGTGTGATGACACGCTTAATTGAGTCCAATACAACGATACCAACCAAGAAGTCGGAGGTATTTTCTACAGCGAGTGATAATCAACCATCGGTTGAGATTCACATCCTGCAGGGCGAGCGCCCGATGGCTGCACAAAACCGCACTATTGGACGGTTCCACCTCGATGGCATTCCACCAGCACCCCGCGGAGTTCCTCAGGTAGAGGTTACGTTCGATATCGATGCAAACGGAATTCTTCACGTTGGAGCAAAAGATAAAGCAACAGGGAAAGAGCAGAAAATCCGCATTGAAGCATCATCCGGTCTCAGCGATGAGGATATCAAAAAGATGAAAGCTGAAGCTGAAGCGAATGCTGAAGTGGATCGCAAAGCGAAAGAAGAAGCTGAAAAGGTGAATCAGGCCGACTCGCTCATATTCCAGACTGAAAAGCAGTTGAAGGAATATGGAGATAAGATTCCGGCAGATAAGAAATCACCGATCGAGACAGCTTTAATAGCATTAAAAGCAGCACACGAAAACCGTGATTTGGCATCTATTGATTCTGCGATGGAATCCTTGAATACCGCATGGGCTGCCGCGTCCGAAGACATGTATAAGGCTACACAAGGAGCAGAAGCTGGAGCGCAACCCGATGGGCAAGCTCAGAACGCTGAAGTAACGGATGTTGATTTTGAAGAAGTGAAAGACGATAAATAGTCGTTCTTTTTAAAAGCCGAAACGCCATTCTCTTATAGGGAATGGCGTTTTTTTTATGCATAAAAAAACCCGGAACCATTTCATAAGAAACGATTCCGGGTAATTTTTCTCATATAATTTTCAGCTGTACTCCTAACCCATTCAGAATTGCAACTGCTCATTTTCTACATGCATAACTGCTCAGGAAATGCATGTTTTATTAGAAAAAGAATTATATGATAACTTAACCTAATGCACAAATGTACATGTATTAAGATTCCGTTAAGAAGGGGGTTGATCCCCATTTTTAAAATTTTTCACCCAAAAATAATTGCGCAAAAAATCGCTGGTCGGAATATTAGTATTTTAGTATCCGTGGTGTCAAAATTAATTACCTATGAGATGATTCCTTCTACTTTTTCTAAATCCAACGGCTTGATCAGGTAGCCCACTACCGAAGGAAATTGCAACGCGCGATTGTAGTCGACTGTATCGATTGAGGAAGTAAGCATGACCATTTTGATTTCTTGGGTCATGAAAAACATATTATCATGGAATTCATCTAAAAAATCCCAGCCATTCATCACAGGCATATTGATATCTAGAAATATAAAATCTGGAATCAATTTAGTCTCTCGTGAAGCAATGAGACCTTTCAGTTCTTCATACGCGACATCAGCTTCTTCAAACGACCGCACAACAATGTTGGGGAAAAAGTCTTTAAAGAAGATCTCATGGATCATATTGTTAACCGAATCATCATCAATTAACCAAACTCTATTTGTATGTACTTTTTTCATTATCAATATACTAAGTGCTCCTCCCCCCCATACTATTCACACTCACACACAACATCAATATAGTGATTCGCTGCAAACAAGCTCATTCAATTCACCGACACCCATCGGATTTCCAATCAATAAAATGCAACAAAACACAAAAGGAATTCAGACACTGCTCATTAACAGCGTTTTAGTAATTATATTTAGCTTCAAATTCTTTGGTCGAATATAGAGATTCGATGGAGCGATCACATTAAAAATGATGTACAAACAAATCCGGAAAATATAGGAAAGGAGGATTATGAAATACTTTGCATTTCCGATAGGATTTCTCAACGGGAACAGAAAACACAGAATACCTATACTTCATTCGGTAAAACCAATGAAATTTGACTACGAACTAGACTAACTGATGCTTTCGGATTATATCAAGTAAAAAGTCGGCGTGCAGTGGTTTGGCTATAAATCCAGATATCAATGGATGTTCAGCGGCGCTTTTTTCATCTGCGGGATTGTCGGACGCTGATAACAGGTATATTTTACTCTTATGAATAATACCCGGAAAACGTTCCAGACAGATTTGAAGAAATTCCCATCCGTTTATAATCGGCATGGTGATATCCAATAAGATTAAATCAGGCAGTTTTCGAGATCTGGGGAATTTCCCTAATTCTTTGATAGCATCCCCAGCATATAGAAAACACTCGGTTTTGATCGCAGGGAAATATTCTTGAATTAAATAACTATTGTAAACATTATTCATCGGATCATCATCAATAAGCCAAATCGTTTTCACATTCATAATAAAGAATTAAAAACGGAAAACTAAACAAAGAGGCATTGACTGGATAACGAATCTACAGGGTTAGCTTACAGGGATTAAAGGAAATTAAAAGCTGAGGCAAACAGCTGGAAACCTGATAAATAGACATTGCGAATATTCCTTACATCAAAAAAAGAATACCCCAATAGCACTATTTTCAGGATACTTTATCATTTAGGAATTTGACTTTTTCTGGCTCAAGTGGTTTTGAAATAAAACCTTTAACAAGACCACAAGCAGAAGCTTTTTCAAGATCGGCGGGGTCTACGGAGGAGGATAAAATATAAATATCCGGTATGTTCGATAATCCGGGAGCTTTTATTGTTAATTCATCCACAAA
>CALQRR010000026.1 GCA_943333015.1 Chitinophaga pinensis
CCTTGAAAGTGTTATTAATGATGTCACGGATTTTACCTAGTTCATCATCATTCCACTCCGACACTTTTTTGTCGAAAGAAATTTCTGCCTGATTCAGGATTTTCTGTGCTGTAGAACGGCCGATCCCAAAAATATAGGTCAGTCCAATTTCTCCGCGTTTATTTTTAGGAAGGTCAATTCCGGAAATACGAGCCATGTGTTGTATGCTGTTTGGTGCTTATCCTTGACGTTGTTTGAACTTGGGATTCTTCTTGTTGATCACATAAAGTGTCCCCTTGCGGCGTACAATCTTGCAGTCCACACTCCGTTTCTTGATGGAGGTTTTTACTTTCATTGTGTTGTTATTTGTAACGATAAGTGATCCGACCTTTCGATAAATCATATGGAGACATCTCCACTTTTACCTTATCGCCGGGTAAAATTTTGATATAGTGCATACGCATCTTTCCAGATATGTGTGCAATGATCACGTGTTCGTTCTCCAGTTCCACCCGGAACATTGCGTTTGACAATGCTTCAATGATGGTTCCGTCTTGTTCGATGGAGGACTGTTTTGACACGCGGGTCTATCTTTTTGTTTGTTTATACAATCAATGCATTCCGTTCTTTCAGAACTTCTTCTACATATTCAAATGAGGAAAGAATTTCTGCCTTGTCTTTTTGTATCGCAATTGTATGTTCAAAGTGGGCGGAAGGTTTGCCGTCTGCAGTCCGGATGGTCCAACCATCTTTTCCATGAACAACATTCCGAGTTCCCATATTTATCATAGGCTCAATCGCAATTACCAATCCTTCTTGCAGCTTCAATCCTGAACCCCGTTTACCAAAATTAGGTACTTCGGGTGATTCATGAAGATTTCGGCCGATTCCATGTCCTACCAACTCTCTAACAACAGAATATCCGTGTTTTTCACAGTAGGTTTGAATTTCATAGCTGATATCATGAAGGCGTTTCCCAGGGAGAGCTACACCAATTCCTCGGTACAAGCTTTCTTTGGTCACTTTCATTAACTGCTTGATTTCTTCAGTTACTTCGCCTACAGCAAATGTGTAAGCGGAATCACCGTAAAAACCATCTTTCAAAACACCACAATCTACAGAAATCAAATCTCCGGAAACATACGGTACGTTATTCGGAATTCCATGTACAACTTGCTCATTGGGAGACATGCACAAAGAATTTGGAAAACCTCCATAGCCTTTGAAAGCAGGAACACCTCCGTGATCACGGATGAATTCCTCAGCAATTTTATCCAGCTGCAAACTGGTTACTCCTGGTTCGATGTGTTTAGCAACCTCACCCAGAGTGCGGGCAACAAGTAAAGAACTGTCTCTTATTCGTTCAATCTCCTCAGCTGTCTTGTAGTAGATCATCTGATTGGATTGTTAGCTAGCCATACTTACAGCTGACGTTGCATTTGCACGTCCCTTGATTCTTCCGCTTTTCATCAAACCATCGTATTGACGCATCAATAAATGACTTTCGATTTGTTGAAGTGTATCAAGAACTACCCCTACTAAAATAAGTAAAGATGTACCTCCGTAAAACTGAGCAAATTTATTAGAAATGCCAATCATCATTGCAAGTGATGGTAAAACTGCGATGAGCGCAAGAAATACAGCACCTGGTAGTGTAATGCGTGACATGATATTATCAATGAATTCAGCAGTTTGACGTCCCGGTTGAATTCCTGGTACGAAACCACCATTACGCTTCATTTCTTCAGCCATATTTTTCGGATTCACCGTAATAGCTGTATAGAAATAAGTAAAGAGTATGATCATTATCGCAAAAGAGAAATTGTACCAGAAACCGGTTACGTTGGCAAAAGTAGCCATAAAACCTTGTAATGATTCAATACCTGCATATCCAACAACTGTAATTGGGATAAACATAATTGCTTGTGCGAAAATGATTGGCATTACACCAGCTGCATTCACCCGAAGTGGAATATACTGACGAGCGCCGCCTGTTTGCTTATTGCCTTGTATACGTTTAGCTACTTGAACTGGAATTCTCCGAACTCCCTGAACGAGCATGATAGAGAGTATCACAATGAACAGGAGAATAACAAGTTCCAGTAAGAACATCACTAAACCACCACCTTGCTGTTCAACACGAGATCCAAATTCTGCGATGATAGCAGAAGGTAAATTTGCAATGATACCAACCATGATGATCAAGGAAATTCCATTTCCAATACCACGATCTGTAATCCGCTCTCCCAACCACATCACAAACATGGTTCCTGCGACTAGAATCACAGTAGATGATATCCAGAAAAAAGCAGTGTTGTCAGTTATAGCATTAACGCCAAGCTGAGAGTTAAGATTTGCTAAATATCCTGGAGCTTGAAATGCAGTAATGATTACTGTAAGATAGCGTGTAAACTGATTCATCTTCTTACGACCACTTTCCCCTTCCTTTTGCATCTTCTGGAAGTAAGGAACTGCGATGGTAAGTAACTGAATAACGATTGATGCCGAGATGTATGGCATGATACCCAATGCAAAGATGGAGGCATTCGAAAATGCTCCACCCGAAAACATATTCAGTAGTCCAAGGATACCTTCTGAAGTTTGTTGCTTCAGAGCACCTAGGGCTGCTGGATCAACTCCAGGCAATACCACGAACGAGCCCAGACGATAGATGAGCAGGAAGAGGAGCGTATTACCAATTTTGGTACGAAGCTCTTCAACTTTATATATGTTCCTTATGGTATTGATAAAGTTTTTCATCAGGCAATGGTTGTAGCGCTGCCGCCTAGTGATTCAATGGAAGACTTTGCTGTTTCCGTGAAAGCATGAACGGTAACAGACAGTTTAGCTGTCAATTCGCCACGACCCAAGATTTTGATTCGGTCGTTTTTAGACGCCAAACCATTTGCTTGAAGTGTATCGAAATTGATAGTATCTAGATTTTTCTCTACAGCTAGTTTTTGGAGGGTATCCAAATTGATTCCACGATACTCAACACGGTTGATATTCTTGAAACCAAATTTAGGCAAACGACGCTGAAGTGGCATTTGACCACCTTCAAAACCTACTTTGCTTGAGTAACCAGAACGAGATTTAGCACCCTTGTGCCCACGTGTGGAAGTACCACCGCGACCAGATCCTTGTCCGCGTCCAATCCGCTTGCTGTTTTTAACCGAGCCGATAGCCGGCTTAAGATTGCTAAGGTTCATTTCTCAATGATTTTTTCAGATTTCCTCTACGGAAACTAGATGTTTGATTTTATTAACCATCCCAAGAATCTGAGGAGTGGCTTCGTGCTCAACCGGATTATGCATTTTTCTAATCCCAAGGGCACGCAGGGTCAGCTTTTGACGCTCTGGACGGTCAATACCGCTTTTGATCTGTGTGATTTTAATTTTTGACATGGGGGTCAGAATTATCCGTTGAATACTTTTTCCATTGTAATACCACGCTGTTGAGCAATGGTAGCAGGATCACGCATTAGGCTCAACGCATGTATTGTAGCCTTTACCACGTTGTGTGGATTAGATGAACCTTTTGATTTTGCAAGAACGTCGGTAATACCAACACTCTCCAGAACTGCACGCATTGCACCACCTGCAATTACACCAGTACCATGAGCAGCTGGTTTCAGGAATACAAGAGCGCCACCAAATTTACCAATTTGTTCGTGTGGAACCGTTCCATTAATTACAGGAACTTTGATAAGGGTCTTTTTTGCATCATCAACACCTTTGCTAATCGCATCGGTTACTTCTTTTGCTTTACCTAAACCATGTCCTACAATTCCTTTCTCATTTCCTACCACTACGATAGCTGAGAAAGTAAAGGCACGTCCACCTTTGGTTACTTTGGTTACACGATTTACGCCAACCAGCTTATCTTTCAATTCAATTTCGCTGGAGCGAACCCGTTTGATATTTGCGTTTGCCATGTTCTGATTAGAATTTAAGACCACCTTCACGAGCACCTTCAGCCAGGGACTTTACCCGACCATGGTATAAGTATCCGTTTCGGTCGAAACGAACCTCACTGATACCAGCTTCTAGAGCTTTAGCAGCGATCGCTTTTCCAACAAGCGCAGCTTGTTCGATCTTGTTTACTTTTTTAGAAGAGATCGTTGCTTCTGATGAAGAAGCTGAAACGAGGGTATGCCCCTTGCTGTCGTCGATCAATTGAACGTATATGTCCTTGTTGCTGCGGAAAACACTCATGCGTGGAGCATTTGTGTCGCCAACAACCACCTTGCGGATGCGCTCTTTGATTCGCGCTCTTCTGTATTCTTTCGTGATAGCCATGATCCGGAATGATTCTTATTTCTTACCAGCAGATTTACCAGCTTTACGGCGAAGCACTTCTCCAACAAACTTAATCCCTTTTCCTTTATACGGTTCAGGTTTACGTAGTGAACGGATTTTAGCTGCCACCATACCCAGTAACTGTTTGTCGGTGGATTTCATTATGATGAGCGGATTCTTACCACGCTCAGTTTTGGTTTCAACTTCAATTTCAGTTGGAAGCTCAAACGTAATGTTGTGAGAATATCCAAGCGAAAGCTCAAGTATCTGACCTGTATTGGCAGCGCGGTAACCTACACCCACCAATTCTTGTTCTGTCTTAAATCCTTCAGAAACTCCTTTTACCATGTTGGCAATAAGGGAACGGTAAAGACCATGCTTAGCACGTTGTTCTTTATCATCATTCTGACGGGCAACTGTTACGATTCCTTCTTCTACACCCAGAATGATCAATGGATCAACTGCTTGATGAAGTTCGCCTAGAGGCCCTTTTACTGTGATCAGGTTGGCAGGTGATACTGAAACAGTAACTCCATTTGGCAACGTGACAGGCATTTTTCCAATACGTGACATGATTCTTTTCTCTTAGGCGATTAATAAACGTAGCAGAGAACTTCCCCACCTACATTTTCACGACGTGCTTCCTTGTCAGTCATCACACCTTTTGATGTAGAAAGGATAGCGATACCCAATCCATTGATTACACGTGGAATTTTTTCTACGTGTGTGTATTTACGAAGACCTGGCTTAGACACACGTGTAAGTGTGCGGATTGCCGGGATCTTTGTTACCGGGTGGTATTTCAAAGCGATCTTAATCGTGCCCTGAGGGTCAGTAGCAGATGCATCCTCAAATTTATAGCTGAGAATGTATCCTTTTTCGAAAAGGATCTTGGTCATTTCCCGCTTCAACTTCGACGAGGGAATTTCCGCTACGCGATGGTTAGCGCTAATGGCATTCCTTAGCCGGGTGAGATAGTCTGCGATCGGGTCGGTCATTGTTGATAGTATTTATTGTGTCTTTAAGCGAATTACCAGCTGGCTTTGGTGATTCCTGGGATTTTCCCGTCGGATGCCATTTCACGGAATGTGATACGGGAGAGTCCGAATTGACGGATATATCCACGTGGACGACCCGTTAGTTTGCAACGGTTACGAAGACGAATCTTCGAGGAGTTGCGTGGAAGCTTTTGAAGTCCTACTGAATCTCCAGCAGCTTTTAGGGCTGCTCTTTTTTCAGCGTAACGTTCAACCAATTTTTCCCGTTTTACTTCACGGGCTTTCATGCTTTCCTTAGCCATCGGTCGCTTATTTTTTTAGATTTTTGAACGGAAGACCGAACTCACGGAGGAGTGCAAATGCTTCTTTATCTGTTTCTGCGTTTGTCTCAAAGGTAATATCCATACCCATGATACGCGATACTTTATCAATATTGATTTCAGGAAAGATGATTTGCTCCGTTACACCTAATGTGTAATTGCCATGACCATCAAATCCTTTATCGTTGATTCCGCGGAAGTCACGAATACGTGGAAGTGCAACCACGATCAAACGTTCCAGGAATTCATACATACGATCACCGCGAAGGGTAACACGCGCTCCAATTGCAACTCCTTTACGAAGTTTGAAGTTAGAGATATCTTTCTTTGATTTCGTAGGTACTGCTTTCTGACCTGTAATCAGCGTCATTTCAGCTACCGCAGAATCAATCAGTTTCTTATCCGAAACAGCTGCACCAACACCTTGATTGATACAGATTTTCTCCAGCTTAGGAACCTCCATCGAGCTTTTATAACCGAATTCGTTTAACAACGTTACGGCAATCTCTTTGCGGTACCTGGTCTTGAGGTTAGGTGTGTATTCCATCACTTAATGATCTCCCCTGATTTTTTAGAAAAACGAACCAATTTACCATTTGCATCTTCTTTGCGTCCGGTACGTGTTGGCTTTCCGGTTCCCGGCTCGATCAACATTAGGTTGGAAATGTGAACAGGTCCTTCCATTTTAATGATCCCGCCTTGCGGATACTTGGTGCTTGCTTTGGCATGTTTGGAAATCATGTTCACGCCTATAACAATCGCACGCATTTTTTTTGTGTCAATTTCGCGTACTTCTCCCATTTGACCTTTTGAGTCGCCGGATAGAACCGTTACTTTATCACCTTTTTTGATGTGAAGTTTCATCGCTCTGTAGCTGATTTAGAGTACCTCTGGTGCAAGGGAAACGATTTTCATAAACTGCTTTTCACGCAGCTCACGAGCAACCGGTCCGAAAATACGGGTACCACGCAGTTCGTCATTATTATTCAACAGCACCACAGCATTGTCATCAAAACGGATGTACGAGCCATCTGCGCGGCGTATTTCTTTTCTTGTGCGTACCACAACCGCTTTGGTTACGGACCCTTTTTTTGCGTTACCGGATGGTAAAGCATGCTTCACGGTAACGACTATTTTGTCGCCAACCGATGCATAGCGCTTTTTCGTTCCGCCAAGTACGCGGATACACAACACCTCTTTGGCGCCACTGTTGTCCGCTACGGTAAGACGGGATTCCTGTTGTATCATGACTCAGTTCTGGTTCTGTTGTTCTATTATTTCGCGCGCTCTAATACCTCAACCATTCTCCAACGCTTGTTCTTGCTCATTGGACGGGTTTCGCTGATGCGTACAGTATCTCCGATTCCGCACTCATTCTTGTCATCGTGTGCAAAAAAAGTATTCGTCTTTTTTACATACTTACCGTACTTCGGGTGTTTTACTTTACGTTCTACGGCTACAATGATGGTTTTATCCATCTTGTTGCTGCGAACCAGACCGGTACGTTCCTTACGAAGGTTTCTTTCAATAGCTTCCATCAGCTTCTTAATTGGCGGTTGATGTGAGTTCACGCTTGCGAAGTTCTGTCTTCATACGTGCAATTGCACGACGGGTAGAACGGATCTTCAATGGATTCTCAATAGTCGAAACCGTGTGGTTAAACACCATTTTTGACAACACCTGAGATTCTTCTGTTATTCTGTCTTTCAACTCAATGATTGAAAGCTCCTGAATTTGTTCTTGTTTCATGGCTTATCAGGCAGTTGCTTCTACGTAATCACGGCGTACGATGAACTTCGTCGTTACCGGTAGTTTTTGGGCTGCTAAACGGAGAGCTTCTTTAGCTACTTCCATCGGAACTCCTTCTGCTTCGAAAATGATGGTTCCAGGCTTAACAACTGCTACCCAATATTCAGGAGCACCTTTACCCTTACCCATACGTACTTCAGCTGGCTTTTTAGTGATTGGCTTATCAGGGAATACCCGAATCCAAATCTGGCCTTCACGCTTCATGTAACGTGTTACAGCGATACGGGCAGCTTCAATCTGACGGGCAGTCATCCAGACACCCTCCATCGCTTTAATTCCGAAAGAGCCAAACGCCAACTCGTGTCCACGGGTTGCATTTCCATGCATCTTCATTTTATGCTGCTTCCTGTACTTCGTACGTTTCGGCTGTAACATCTGTACTTTGTTTTATTGCGTGTTTCTGAATTTTTACTCTCCCCTAGACGACTGACATTAGTAATGTCTATTATTTTGGGGACGGCAAAGATAGTAAGTTGTTTTTATATTCCAACAGGGGCAGCTAAAAAATTTTCACGTTCTCACGTGAGAAGTTTATTTTTAGAGTTAAGTGCTTGATAATTAAACCACTATAGTCAATTATTTTATTTGCACTCTTTACCTGTTTAAACAAAAAAGGGAAGCCTGGGCTTCCCTGATCGTTCTTTTTTCAGCTTATTTGCTGCGTTTGTTTCTTGAACGTCCACCGCGATCACGATCACGATCTGGAGCTGATGAAGATCCTCCACCGCTGCTCTTTTGAGTTGCCATCCCAATGTTAGGTGACAAATCACGTTTTCCGAAAACTTCTCCTTTACACACCCATACCTTGATACCAATACGGCCATAAGTAGTGTGTGCTTCAGACAATGCGTAATCGATATCTGCACGAAGTGTATGAAGTGGTGTACGACCTTCTTTATAGCTTTCCACACGGGCCATTTCAGCACCTCCCAATCGCCCAGATACTTTACACTTGATACCTTCGGCACCCATGCGCATCGTAGAAGCAATTGCAGTCTTCATTGCACGACGGAAAGAAATACGTCCCTCTAACTGACGGGCAATGCCATCTGCTACTAGTCGCGCATCCAACTCCGGACGTTTGATCTCAAAAATATTGATTTGAACTTCCTTCTTAGTCAGTTTCTTCAACTCTTCTTTGAGCTTATCCACTTCCTGACCACCTTTTCCGATAATGATTCCCGGACGAGCCGTGTTTATCGTTACAGTTACAAGTTTCAGTGTTCGCTCAATAATGATGCGTGAAACACCTGCTTTCACTAAACGTGCACTCAGGTATTTGCGGATTTTATGATCCTCTACAAGTTTATCAGCGTAGTTACGTCCACCATACCAGTTGGAGTCCCAGCCACGAACGATGCCCAGACGAAGAGCAATCGGATTACATTTTTGTCCCATGTAATGTGTTGTTGTCTGTGATGTAATTAATTTGCGGCCACTTCTTTCGTGTCCAATACCATAGTTACATGGTTAGAACGCTTACGGATACGGAATCCACGCCCCTGTGGAGCTGGACGAAGACGCTTCAGCATACGCGCGCCATCCACTTTGATCTCTTTAATGAAAACATTGCTGTCTTCAAGACGTAGACCCTCGTTTTTAGCTTGCCAGTTGGCAATTGCGGAGAGAAGAAGTTTCTCGATACGGCCTGCCGCATCTTTGTTTGTAAACTTCAGAATAGCTAATGCTTTATCCACATCTACACCTCTTACTAAATCCGCAACTAAGCGCATTTTCCGAGGTGAAGTCGGACAGTCATTTAATTTGGCAAATGCAATGGTTTTGCGCTCTGCCTTCATTGCATCGGCACGGAGTTTTTTTCTGGCTCCCATGGTTTATTGGATAAAGAACGTTAGTGATTATTTTCTTCCCTTGTCCTTACGGTTACCCGCATGACCACGAAAGGTACGTGTTGGAGCAAATTCTCCAAGTTTGTGACCTACCATGTTCTCGGTAACATAAACCGGGATGAACTTGTTGCCATTGTGCACAGCTATTGTCTGTCCAACAAAATCCGGTGATATCATGGAACGGCGTGCCCATGTTTTGATAACGGATTTTTTGCCTGATTCAATCAGCGAGTACACTTTGCGCTCGAGTTTGAAATCAATAAAGGGTCCTTTTTTTAATGAACGGCTCATTTGTGTTGATTCTCAGGTGTTGAACAATTATTTCTTACGACGCTCAATGATGTACTTCGTACTGTGGTTTTTCGGAGCACGTGTCTTGTATCCTTTTGCTGGAATACCATTACGGCTGCGTGGATGTCCTCCGGAAGAACGTCCTTCACCACCACCCATCGGGTGATCTACCGGGTTCATTGATACACCTCGGTTACGTGGACGGCGACCTAACCAACGGGTGCGGCCTGCTTTTCCTGAACGCACCAGTCGGTGATCCGGGTTAGACACTGTTCCAAGAACTGCCAAGCAGGTTGCAAGGATCATACGTGTCTCACCAGAAGGTAATTTCACAATTACATATTTTCCGTCTTTCGCTGCTAACTGAGCAGATACACCGGCACTGCGCACAAGTTGTGCTCCTTGTCCCGGACGAAGTTCAATATGGTGAATCATCGAACCGAGTGGAATATCAGATAGAAACAAAGCATTTCCTGGTTCTACAGGTGCTTTTTTTCCTGACATAACAGACTGTCCTACTTCTAATCCGTTTGGCGCAATGATGTAACGCTTTTCTCCATCAGCATATTGAAGTAATGCAATACGTGCAGATCTATTTGGATCATATTCGATTGATTTA
>CALQRR010000027.1 GCA_943333015.1 Chitinophaga pinensis
CATCGGTTTGGAATGTTTTTCCATCCGCTAAAATCGTGCAGGTTTCGGGTGTATACCGGCTGAATTCCCGTAGGACGATTTTTACATACGTGAGCAAACCGCGTCTTTGGGAATGATGAAACTGACCTGCAACATGCGCATCAAAACCAATCCCGGCGACGTTTAAAAACGGAGTTCCATTAACACTGCAGGTATCGATTACCTTGACCTGAAACTGGTCAATTTGGTTCACTGCTTTTTTTATCGAAAATGGAATTCCCAAGCTGCGAGCAAGGCCGTTGCCTGAACCCATGGGGATAATGCCAAGGGCAACGGGAGTATGGATGAGTTCTGATCCGATCAGATTGATTGTTCCATCACCGCCAACAGCGATCACGGCATCGTATTTTTGAGCAACAGCTTGTTGCGTGCGTTCCAGTGTTTCTTCCACCGATGAACTGAAACAAATATCTGCATCCAGATTGCTTGTTGAGCAAGCTTCCTCAATGAGTTGGGGTATTTTAGCTTTATTTTTTCCTCCCGAAACGGGATTTATGATGAAGCGGACTTTTCGTTTCACGTGGCCTTTTCTGAAAAGTGTTCGCGAATTGCCTGCAACAGTTCTGCATTTATTCGTCCATTCCCAGCCAGCAGTTCTTTCCCGAAAATATACGCATCTCCTCCTGAATAGTCGCTCACTCCACCACCGGCCTGTTGCACAATAAACGCACCGGCAGCAACATCCCAGGGACTCAATCCATACTCATAAAAAGCCTCAAATCGGCCACAGGCCACATAGGCCAAATCGATGGCCGCAGATCCCAAACGTCGCACGCCATGCGAATGACTTAGTAAGTATACAAAGAGCCGCATCCATTCTTCCAATCGACCAGCATCTTTGTAGGGAAAGCCAGTGACAATAAGCGAATCTTTCAGGACTTCTCGTTTCGAAACATGGATGGGTGTGTCGTTGAGGTATGCTTCTCCTCCTTCAATGGCGTGAAAACATTCATCACCTGAAATCTCATACACGACACCCAAAATCACTTGATTTTGCCGCATAAGGGCAATGCTGATGCTGTATAGTGGCAAGCCATGTATGAAGTTTGTAGTCCCATCAATCGGATCAACTATCCAACGATATTCGCGGTCTTCCTGCTCAATGGTATTCTCTTCGGTGATAAATCCTGCATTGGGGATAAGACTGCTAAGTTCACTTACAAGAAGCGTCTCTGCTGCTTTGTCAACGTAGGTAACAAAGTCATTTAATCCTTTCGACTCAATGCTGTGTTCGGTGAGTCGTTTTTGTTCCAGCTGAATGAACTTCCCCACTTCGCGGCTGATTCTGCAAACTTCATCGCAGATAAGCGCCAGTTCAACAGCATCAAGCATGAGCGGTGTTTTTTACATGCTTTTTTGTAAACCAGATGCCCACAATTCCTAAAATGATCAACGTGGTTGAAATAAGTTGGGCTTGAGTAACACCGATCCCGAAAATGTGGTATTGCGTATTTACACGAATCGATTCGATGAGAAAGCGCTCCATGCCATTTAGAATCAGGTAAATGCTAAAGAGTAATCCGGGTGTTGTAATGCGTTTGCGGATAAGCCAGAGTACTCCAAAGAGCATCACGGCCATTATAGTTTCGTAAAACGATGTTGGATAAACCGCCTCTGGCAATTCATGACACCATTTGCCCACACATCCGGGTATTGGCACTCCTTCGTTGTTAACGTTGTGAGGGAATTTATACGCCCACATCCAATCCGGTAAAAAACTCATCCAGCTTGGCTTTGGTGCATTGTTGACAATACCCCAGTCGCCATCTCCCGACATCATGCAACCAACTCTGCCAATTCCGTAGGACAGCATCAGTGCTGGTGCCGCAGCATCAGTAAGATGAATCGCGGGAAGTCCGTTTTTACGGCCGTATCGAATGATAAGAACAGCCGCAACGATGAGGCCACCGTAGAAAGTAAGTCCGGAGAATGACAAGAGGGAACCGACTGGATCGGCTATGAATTCCGCAGGATTTTCGAGGTTGTGAAATACTTTAGCTCCGAGCAATCCACCTACAACGCCCAAAAGAATGATGTTTCCCACATGCTCTTCTGCCTTCATGGGGATTTTCTTGATCTCAAATTTGAGTTTCTTTTGTGCTTCACTTTCGCGGTAACGCCAGAAAATCATGAGGGCCGCAATGATTAACCCACCCATGAAATTGCCACGCATCGAAAGCAGTGTTGTTTGTGGATCATCAACAAATTCCGCATAATTCATCACCATAAAGATGGCTTTGAATCCAATGACAAATCCGAGAAGTCCAGCAGTGATGAAATCAGTCATCCCGGCAGGTTTGCCAATAACTAATTCTCTGAAACTCGGTTTGAATTGCCCAAGCGCTTCTTTGCGGCGGAGTTCACTGGTTAATAACCAGGCAGCTACCAAAAAGGCAACGGCGACAAAAAAACCAAATGTTTGTATAGGCAAAGCGATGTCAATGCCAAAGGATTTCAGAAGTTCACTGATTGTTGCGTACATATGTTCAGTTGTTGATCTGGAGCGAGGATGTTGGGTTTAATGAAATTCCCATACAGATGCCTTCCTGGTCCAGTTCCTGCAAAAGCAGAGTTTCTAGTGTATTCGTTTTTTCGGTGACAAAGGGTGTTTTGACTTTGATGTAGTTTTCGGTAAAGCCATACATCCAATCTCCGTCGCGCTCACCTTCCCAGAGAACCTGGCCGGTTTTGTTGAGCTGTTGCTGATAGAAAAAACGTTTCTTTTTTTCTGAAAGAATATGCAACATTTTACTTCGTTGCGCACGCACTTTATTGGGAACCACATCGGCCAGTTCTACAGCATGTGTATTGGCACGTTCAGAATAGGTAAACACATGTAAATAGGAAATGTCGAGTTCATTGAGAAATGAATAACTTTCCAAGAATTCTTCTTCCGTTTCTCCGGGAAAACCGACAATCACATCTACTCCAATGCAGCAATGAGGCATCAATTCCTTTATGAGGGCAACGCGACTTTCATATACATCACGCTGGTAGCGGCGACGCATACGACGGAGCGTTGCATTACTACCTGATTGTAAGGGAATATGGAAATGGGGGACGAATTTATCGGAAGAGGCCACAAACTGAATGATCTCATCACTGAGCAAGTTGGGTTCGATGGATGAAATTCGGAAGCGTTCAACACCATTCAGCTGATCGAGTTGCTGAATAAGCTCAAAGAAGTTTTCTCCTGTGTACTTTCCAAAATCACCTGTGTTTACGCCCGTGAGAATGATTTCTTTGCTCCCAGTGTCTGCAATGAGTTGTTTGGCTGACTGGATTGTGGATGCAATCGTTTCGCTCCTGCTTTTACCACGCGCCAATGGAATAGTGCAAAAGGAGCAGGAATAATCACAACCATCCTGAACTTTAAAAAACGTACGTGTGCGGTCGCCAGAGCTATATGAAGGAACAAAGGCATTCACTTCACTGATTTCGCAAGCATGAATCTTTGTTTTTACATTTTTCTCTAGCGCATCTATATGTTCGAGTATGTTAAACTTCTCATTTGCACCAAGCACCAGATCCACACCGGGAATTTGAGCAATCTCCTCCGGTTTTAATTGTGCATAGCAGCCAATAATGGCCACATACGCATGCGGAGATGTGCGTAAAGCGCGACTAACTAAGCTTCTACATTTCTTATCGGCATTTTCGGTTACCGAACATGTATTGATGATGAACATGTCAGGCGAATCATCAAAATCGACCTTTTCATATCCCACACCTTGAAATAGTCGGGCTACTGTGGATGTCTCTGAGAAGTTCAGCTTACAGCCTAATGTGTAAAATGCAACGCGTTTCGTTGTGTTCATGCGGTGCAAATGTACCATTTTGTCGCTGCGAAGCAGCATTTGAGCGCTCGAGGAACATGAATCTTCGTCTTTTTTAAAATTTAATTTACTGAAAAACAGAGAGTAAGAATATTTTTAGGGTTCTGATTGATGCTACCTCTTGCCTGAGTTAATATTAAGGGTACATTTGCATTCCAATTTTTCAAAAATGGCCCGTTCATCTAGGGGTTAGGATACAAGATTTTCATTCTTGGTACAGGGGTTCGATTCCCCTACGGGCTACTACTAATACAGTGAAGAAATCACATGGCAAATCATCCTTCAGCAATCAAACGGATCCGCTCAAACGACGCAAAGCGTCTGCGTAACCGTTATTTTCACAAGACCACGCGTAACGCGTTGAAGAAATTGCGTTTGACTTCTGATAAAACAGAAGCACAAGCTCAACTTTCAACAGTGTCTTCCATGCTGGACAAATTGGCGAAACGTAACATCATTCATTCAAACAAAGCGGGTAACCTAGTAGGTAAAATCACCCGTTATGTGAATTCTTTGAAGTAACATTTCGTAAAGAATCTGAACCCCGGCTTCAACCGGGGTTTTTTTGTTTGGTGTAAACGCGTCTATTCCACTTTCATACAGTAGTTTTTGAACTACCCATGCAGATTATCGTGACTGCATCAAGCGTTCCCGATACGATCGTATGCATTGAAGTTTTGCATATCCAACTGCGAAGATCCGTCTTCCGACACATGAATAATCTTTCGCCATTTTGCACCCCAGATGGTGTCGTTTTCAAGATACGAATACCTTACCTGCACATTGGCCGAAAACGAATCATCAGATCCCTGAATCAATATCAATAATTCCGGATCTGACGCACGGAATTCTGACTCACTCATGCCATAAAACGGACTACCCTCATCAATCGGATGAACAATGGTCCAGCTCGTTGGGAAGAACACAATGCTCTCCCGCTCGAGACTTAAACTGAAAAAGTGACGTGATGAATGGCCGTCTGCTCCTTTTAATGCAAGCGATACACTCACTTGGGCACTGAGATTGACCAGCTGGCTTTTCATCCGATTGGTTACACGAAACATCAGAGCCGTTTCTTTCTTATACGGGCTTTGCAGTAATTTTTCACTAAACATCAACTTCGCCACAGGTTTTGAAAACCGGCCGAATACAAGTCCTGTTATTAACGCAAAACTTGTAACGCCAACCAATGCCTCAAATGCAGCTATCGTATTGACAAGGATACCACTTGGACTTACTCTGCCATATCCAACCGTACTAAGGGTTTGAGCACTGAAAAAAAAGGCTTCCCAAAAGGGGCCACTTTCCTCTGCTGGATCAACTCCACGCAAATTTTCAATGCCACACACTAAATACAGACCAGCAAAAAACAGGTTTATGCTAAAATACCACAACAGCACACATCCAAAGAAACGGTTCCAGGAAGTAGCTAAAAGCTCATTGTAAGGATTAAAGGATTCAAAAGGAGACACACCCTTTCTAACCACATTGAATGTGCCATCGGTGTTGAGTAACCGTTTCTTTTGACCGGTATTTCCAAATCCAAACTCCTTTTCCTCTACGTGCTTTTTTTTCCTGATCTGCTCTAGCATGCCTTAATTCTAGTTTTTCCGAATAATGGTCATTTCCACGCGCCGGTTCTTTTGTCGGCCTTGGGCTGATTTATTGCTTGCAACAGGTTTGGTCTGACCAAACCATTCTGTTTCCAGTCGATTCCCCAAGATTCCTTTGCTTAACAAATAGGCTTTAACCGATAGCGCCCGATTTTTTGATAAAGTCATATTGGACGCAGGCTTTCCAACATTGTCGGTATGGCCCGAAATTATTAGTTTCCATTCTGGTTTCTTTTCCAATAATTCCGCCAGCTGATCAAGCGATTCATACGAGGATGCTTTTATGAGCGACTTACCTGTTTCAAATTCCAGATTATCAAAAGCAGCACTCAGAATTTCCTGTTCTTCTTTTGCTAATTCCGGACAGCCATTGTTTTGAACACTGCCCGGTGTTTGTGGACATTTATCAAACGCATCGGTTACGCCATCCTGATCACTATCGATTGACTTCGAGTTTTTATCCACCGGACAACCATTTTGTGTTCCCGGTTCATCCGGACAAGCGTCTACATGATCGGCAAAACCGTCCTTGTCCTTATCCGGACAACCTCGAAGGTTGATAGGCCCTGCAATGTTCGGACAATCGTCTTTTGCATCAATCAAACTATCACCATCCGAATCGGGGCAACCGGAAAGTGCACGTGGACCAAAAACATCCGGGCAGGCATCTTCTTTATCCGAAATGCTATCCAGATCGCGGTCTGGACATCCACCCAAATAAGCATACCCGGCCAAACTCGGACAGTCATCTTCCGAATCAATCACTCCATCATCATCCCGATCCGGACAACCATTATGTTCAGGTTTCCCGGCAACTTCCGGGCATTTGTCAAGCTTATCTGCAATACCATCCCTATCTGTGTCGGGGCATCCTTTCATAGCAACATCCCCCGATTCGAGCGGACATTCATCATACTTATCGGCAATGCCATCCTGATCACTATCCGGACAGCCATTCAGCAAAACAGTACCGGGATCATCCGGGCAATCATCTTTGTTATTCGGTACACCATCTCCATCTTTATCACAGGGATTGGGACGATCTTCATCGTAGCCGGTTACCAGTGTTATTCCCGCACGCAGATTTGTTCCCCGGCTGGTGTACTGGCCAAACAAACCAATGACATTATCTGAAACAACAACAAACTGGGTAAGTCCTAAGTTTAAGGCGAAACCAGCGCCCACATTCACCAGCGTATTGTTGTGATACGCAGTATTTACACTGAATTCTAACACATCGCTGAACCGTTTTGTAAAACCCAGCGAAATGGATGGGTACAGTTTTCCTTTGTATGTATTTCCCAGCATCAGGAATTGAAAGGAATTCCGGTTTTGAAGTGTATAATGTCCACCGAGATAAAATCGTGCTGGAAGTCTTGTTGTATAGGAAATGCTCTTTTCTTCTATGTTGAACGAATTACTCAAAGAATCAAGGTAAACCTGTACTCCATTTTTAATTGTATCAGTATTGTTGGATAGAAACTGATCGATCTCGATTCCACTGAATGAAAACTCCGGTACCGTATTGTAATAGTTCCGAGGTTCATATTTCCAGCGTATTCTTCCAAGATCAAGCACACTTGCAAACACATCAAACCGGTCGTTGATCGTGTACTCGGCACCCAGATTGACTGCGAATCCGCGGTTTCGACGCTCAAACAGATACGACCTGTATTTGATGGAATCGCTTCCGAAATTCTTAAGACCGGATGTATTAATTAAAATGTCAGATGTTCCTGTGAGATCGAATGTAACCGGTGATGTAGTAAGATCAATGTTGCTTCTGCTTACATCCAGATTTTCCATCCCGTACAAATACTTCAGGGTTGCTCCCAGTCGAAGTTTACATTGTATATCACGAGAAACACCCAGCGCATATTCCCGGTAATGTGTGGCGCTGACAAACAAATCACCCAACTGTGCCGTCTCGCCAATTTTGGGCCCGTTTCCTTCAATGGCAACCTGCATGAGGTCTTTGTTGAAATGCGTCTGAAAGGCCAGCTTTTCGGTGATATTTCCGTTCACATACCACCGTCCTTCGCGCCAGCCAAAACTAACCAGATCCATTTGAGCTGATGCGGCAATAAAGTTTGATTTCTTCAACCCGGATAAAAAGCCAGTAAAGTCGAAGTAGATCGAATCGGTCCCGGTTTTTTTCTTAATCAGATCGCGATAGGTAAAACTGTTATTGCTGAAACTTGCATAGTTGTTCGAAATAGCCGGCAAGCCAAGATAGAATTCCTCTTTGGGCAAAAAGGCCGGATTGACAGTGACTTTATGCGGATTGAAATGTTGATTGAATAGGATAAAGTCGCTTTGTGCAATCGAAGAACTCACCCGTAGGAAGGCAAATAAGAGCAGCAGAAATCGTTGAAGATTCATCATCTTAAAACGTTTTCTTTACTTTAATACGCGCTGCTATGCGAATCTGGAGTTCATCTTTCTCCAATATTTTCACCGCTAATTGTCCCAAATCATACGTGGTCAGTTTGGCCTTTATAAGGATCCTGTCGGATTCATATTGAGAAAGCTTCAGCCATTTAGCACGTGAAATAATAGCATCTGTAATCTTCTGTGTTGGAACTGTCACCGTTCCGTTTGTACCTGTTTGACCGGGTAGTAATACGGGCTCAGTACCTGCTATATACAATGAATCAATTATCTGAATAGGATTGCCCGGGCCACTTAACTGCTTGCCAAAATACACCTGTAATAATCCGTCTGTGGGAAATCCGTTGATAATGTTAAGCCGCAGCATCATTTCTTCCACATCACCAGAGACCGACTTCACTTGAAATTCAAACGTGTCGCGCACTTGTAAATCGAGCGTCAATCCGTTCAATGGTAAAGTCACTTCACTGTATAAACGCACCCGGCTGGTATCCCGAAGAAAATAACCAGTTCCAACCGGACTTGCGTTGAATGCGTAGTTTCCGCGACTGAGCATATAGCGCGGAAAAAAATTGATTACTTCAGAAATATTTGATCCTGATCCGGATGAAAAGGAATATTCGTAACTGGCAGGCAGAGGAGCTATATGGCCTTGTCCGGGAATGTTCGTTGGGTATGTGAATCCGCTCAGATCCACCGCTGGAATGGAGACACCTGGGCGAAAAGCAGTAAAAGCGTTTTGGGTATAGTTAATAGGAATACCCGTGGAATTACTGATAACTATGCGTGCCGTAGGATTGGTGAAGTATAGGTTTTGCGCAGTGATGACATTCTTGAAAATGCGCAGAAATAAGGTATCATCATCGATCAGCGGAGCGGAATAATTACCAAAATACCCAGAAAGTTTTTCAAAGACGGTATTTTCAAAGGATAGCTGCGCCGAAAATGGATCACCTGCAGGAATTGGTTGTGCATTGATTCGTTCAAGGGCAATTTTATACGTGATTGTGAGCGATTCTGCAGATGCTCCAGGAATCAGATACGCCCCTGCAAGATTACGTTCGAGTTGAACGGTGATGGGCGTTTGTGATGTAAAGTTGAGGGGTATTACTTGGCGGTATATCTGATTATTAATGATCAATTCGGGTATCTCAATGGTTACCGCACAGGCCTGAGGAATCAAACTACTGATATTCAATAGAAGTTTTCCGCTTTTCAATGCTACGGTGTCCAACCGAGAAGTGCTGCCCAATTGTGCATCAAGTGAATAGGGAAAGCTAAAGGAAACAGAATCGGAAAGTTGTGTGCCAGGAGTTAGATTGGCATTGAAAGCGGAAGTGTTAGTAGCGGAAGGCCCGAAACTGGAATTCACCTGCACGACAGGCAGAGTGATTAATTCAGCAGCAGTTGGACTAACATCAGTGCTCGAATAAATAATTTCGACAATGCCATTATTATCAGAAGAAATGACGGTGGGGGATTCATCATTTGCCAGAATATCGGCAGCTGTCAGCGTTGAATTCACCAATGGGAACGCCAAATCAGGATTCCACTCGGAATCGGTTAGCTTGGAAAAATCATCTTTCAGGCATCCCGTACTCAACAAAAGTGTGGTTAACAGGAGCAGCGAAATAGACCCGTTGGAGTGTAAAAATTGTTTCATCAGAAAAGGTTCTCTACTAAGATAATCAATATAGATACGAAGAGAAATTCAGATCTGGGAATTCTTGAACAATGTTAATTGCTTGGGGAGCAGCGCAAACGATGTGCGATGGTGAATACACGATCCATATTCCCGAATTGCTGCACGATGCGCCAAGGTGCCATATCCCATATTTCTGTCCCAACAATAATATGGAAACTGCTTGTGCAGGAATTCCATTTCTTCATCCCGATGCGTTTTTGCTAACACCGATGCAGCGGCAATCGACAGATATTTGCCGTCTCCTCCGATGATGGTTGTATGAGCAATTCCTGGATATGTCTTAAATCGGTTTCCATCGATGAGTAAGGCATCAGGAGGGGGATGGAGTTGTGCAATGGCCCGGTGCATTGCCAAAAATGAAGCTTGCAGGATATTGATCGCATCCACTTCTTCCACACTAGCTCTCCCAACCGCCCATGCAAGGGCTTCGGTCTCTATAATGGGACGCAGTTGATC
>CALQRR010000028.1 GCA_943333015.1 Chitinophaga pinensis
CAGCCGAAGGATCTACTATGACAGTTGTGTCAGAAGGCGTTCCTCAGAATTATCCACAACAGGCAGGTAAGAAGTTTAATCGCGGACGTCAAAAACAGAAAAACTTCAAACGTAAATTCGGCGGCGGAACCAGTTTCTGACGTCTATATGAACCGATTTGAAATCATTGGAGGCAAACGCCTTCACGGGGAGATAATCCCACAAGGAGCAAAGAATGAAGCATTACAGATTCTGTGTGCGGTGCTCCTCACTTCTCAACGATGCGTTATTCACAACGTACCTGATATTGTTGATGTCAACAAGCTCATCGAACTGCTTGCGGCACTCAATGTAAAGGTGGAGAAACTTGGAAATGGATCCTGGGCGTTCACGGCCGACAATGTGGACGTTGATTACATGGTTTCAGAAGAATTCAAGAAGAAAGGTTCAGCCTTGCGCGGATCTGTCATGATCGTTGGGCCCTTATTAACCCGTTTTGGACGTGGTTATATTCCCAAACCGGGTGGTGATAAAATTGGACGTCGCCGGATGGATACCCATTTTATTGGTTTCCAAAATCTCGGGGCAAGTTTCGATTTCGACAGTGTGGAAAGTTTCTACAAGGTGGAAGCGAAGGAGCTCAAAGGAGTCTCCATGCTGCTCGATGAAGCTTCTGTTACCGGAACCGCAAACATCCTTATGGCCGCTACCATGGCCACAGGAATCACAACCATTTACAATGCCGCTTGCGAACCCTATATTCAGCAGTTATGTAAAATGCTGAACAGCATGGGGGCAAAAATATCCGGCGTAGGTTCCAACCTGCTTTCTATAGAAGGGGTGAAAGAACTTGGTGGATGTGAACACCGCATGCTGCCCGACATGATCGAGATTGGTTCATTCATCGGACTTGCAGCAATGACCCAAAGCAACATTCGTATCAAGGATACCGGTTACGATCATCTGGGGATTATTCCCGATGTATTTCGCCGTCTTGGGATTGAACTTTACCGCGATGGTGATGATATTGTGATTCCGGAGCAGGAAAGCTATACAATCAATAAATACATCGACGGTTCCATTCTTACCGTATCCGATTCTCCCTGGCCAGGATTTACCCCCGATTTATTAAGTATCGTTCTGGTGGTTGCAACACAGGCGAGCGGTAGCGTACTGATTCATCAGAAGATGTTCGAAAGCCGTCTGTTCTTTGTCGATAAACTCATTGATATGGGGGCGCAAATCATTCTGTGCGATCCGCATCGGGCTACCATCATCGGTCTCAACCGCAAATACAAACTGCGCGGTATTCGTATGACTTCTCCCGATATTCGTGCAGGCGTTGCCTTGCTCATTGCTGCTTTATCGGCCGAAGGCACCAGCATCATCGATAACATTGAGCAGATTGATCGTGGTTATCAGAATATTGATGGACGACTGCAAGCTCTGGGTGCGCAGATCAAACGTTTCTGATCTATAAATGATCGTAGCATGATCAGCAGGTTTTTCCATATTTCTTCACGTAACCTGTTTGTCGTGTTCCTGTTCATTGCGCAGTGGCATATACTGTTTGTGCGCTTAGACAACGACAGGATAAAAAACGTGATCGGCTCCGATGGCACGGGCTATTATGATTATTTGGCGAAAACGTTTATCCGAAAGGATTATCCATTTGCCTTACCCGGCATTGGTAATCAGGATAAACCTCCCGTAAATCCTGATGAATTACGTTCTATCACCGGTGGCCCTGTCAATAAATACTTTTTTGGCGAGTCACTGGCGCTTTTACCATTCTTCCTTGCCGCCGATTGGCTTACACAAGCGCTTCGTCCTGATATGCGTGACGGGCTTTCGTCCTATTACCAGATTGCTGTTTCATTAGCCGCTTTGGCCTATCTCTTTTTGGGGTTATGGATGATGCACCGGATTCTGAAGCGGATGAATTATGCGCAGGAAATCATCAACCTGATGTTGATTCTGCTTTTTCTCGGAACCAATCTCTACTACTACGCTTTGCAGGAACCTAGCATGTCGCATGTGTATTCGTTTGCAGGTGTTGCGTTGTTTCTGGATCAATTGCACCTGCAGCTCGAGCATAAAACAGCATGGAGATGGCTTTTTTTATCCCTGCTCGTATCCTGGATTGTTTTCATTCGACCGGTCAACGGATTAATTGTTCTAACTGTTTTTCCTCTGGCCGGATCGTTTCAACGCATCGGTGTGATGCTGCTGGATCTGATTCGGCGTCCGTTTATTTTGCTCATGTGTCTGCTAATTCCGTTTGTATTTGTTGGAATTCAAGGGGCATTTTATTACCTGCAAGCGGGAAAATGGTGGGTGGATAGTTACGGGAACGAAGGATTCAATTTCCTTCAACCGGAAATCGTTAACGTGTTGTTCAGTTTCCGAAAAGGGCTCTTTATATACACACCCTTGCTTCTTTTGATTGTCCCCGGAATCTGGTTTTACCGCATGCGGGAAGGGGTTTTCAGTGCGATTTCCTGGATACTAACAAGTGGCATATATTTCTGGGTGATCGCCTCTTGGTGGTATTGGGCGTATGGTGGAAGCTACGGGATGCGTCCTGTGATTGACTTTTTCCCTTTTCTTGTTTTACCCATTGCAGCACTTGCAGAAGTTGCTTACCGGAAATATTTCAATTTCATAGTCTTGTGGTTGATTGTGCTCTTGGGGGTATTCCTTAACCTGCTGCAAGTATGGCAATACGTCCAATCAATTCTTCCTTACGAAGGAATGAACCGTGCCCGATATTCACATATTTTTCTTGAAACGCATCGGCATTTCAGATTCATTTATCCAGCAGAACCCTCCGATCTTCCGTTTTCGGAATACAACAATCAACCAGTATTTTCATATTCACGCTTTTCGGATGCGGATTCAACCTTGCGGATAGGGGATGAGGTGGGGAATAAAAAAATAGCTGATCTTTTTTCTTCTTCGTTTCGAGCCCTATTTACCGATACAATCCCTCCGCGCGTTTGGCTTGAAATTCAAGGAGAATTCCGGATTGAAGATGCTTCTACCGATGCGTCTTTTATTACATGCATCAAGCAAGTCGATTGCTGGTACTGGAATCGGTATTTCATCATCCAGTCATTAGACACTGAAAATGAATGGCGTAGATTGAACATCCGGATTGATCTTCCGGATGTTAAAAATCCTGATGATATTTTGACAGTCTCGCTTATGAATGAACGGAAACTGCCAGTGGAAGCCAGGGATATTAAGATTAGACTGCTGCGAAAATAAGTAACCAGAATAGCGGCACTATATTTGACTGTTTTTTTTTAGATTTGAAACTATGAAACGACTGAACTTATTTCTGATTCTTGCTGCTGTTGCCCTTGTGCTTGGCGGTACATTTTTAAACGGCAGCAATCAAAAAGCGCCCGAACTCGTTCCTCCTGTTGGCGTTCAAATAGGAAATATCGCTCCCGAATTGGCTTTTAATAATCCTGACGGGAAGGAAATAAAATTGTCATCACTGCGTGGCAAAGTAGTCCTGATTGATTTCTGGGCATCTTGGTGTGGCCCTTGTCGCATGGAAAATCCCAATGTGGTGAATGCATACAAGAAGTATTCTAAAATGAAGTTCACCGATGCCAAAGGCTTCACGATCTACAACGTATCATTAGATATGAAAAAAGATGCTTGGGTGAATGCTATAAAGAAAGATGGATTAGAGTGGGAATACCACGTAAGTGATTTGGGTGGATGGGGTTCAAAAGCGGCGGCACTCTACGGTGTTAATAGCATTCCTGCCAATTACCTCATCAATGCCAAAGGTGTTATCGTTGCCAAAAACCTTCGCGGAAAAGCATTGGAAGATGAATTAGACAAATTGGTTAAGAACTGATTTATTCAAAAAAAACAGACAGCCCTGACGGAATTCCGTTGGGGCTTTTTTTATGTCATTTATAAAGGAGGGCGTCATGCTGTCAAATTGTCTAGTGGCGCTCGCTGGCACTATCGTTGCAAAACGGCAGCGAATCTGAACTATGCGTAATCGCATCCGAAATTTTTTTACGACTATGAACCAGCAAGGACCATCCTCTGCAGATGACAATGAATTGAAGTCAACCGGTGCCGGTGATCAGCACGTTTCTGCTGAAGAACAGATCATTATAGAGTCTGAAGTGCAGAGTGAAGAACCGGCAAGTCCGGAACAAGTACAAGAAGCATTAAAAGGGGAGGACTGGCAGGCCAAGTTTGATGATATGAACGATCGTTACCTGCGCTTGTATTCCGAGTTTGATAATTACCGGAAACGCAGCGCCAGAGAACGTATTGATTTTGCCAAAACAGCCGCGGCTGACATTTTTACTGCCATTCTGCCCGTTCTTGATGATTTCGACAGAGCTGCAAAAGCCGTGGAAACATCCGAAGACATTGCCATTGTTAAAGAAGGCATGCAACTGATTCACCATAAGTTTCGCAATCTTCTTAAGTCAAAAGGCTTGGAAGAAATGGAATCCACTGGACTGACATTCGATGCCGATATTCATGAAGCAATCACTTCCATTCCGGTTCCTGATGAAACCATGAAGGGAAAAGTTGTTGATGAACTTGAAAAGGGGTATTCACTTAATGGGAAAGTAATCCGCTTCGCCAAAGTCGTTGTAGGAAGCTGATTTACACAGAAAAGATAATGGCAAAAAGAGATTATTACGAGATTTTGGGTGTTACCCGGAATTCTGACGAGGCCGAGATTAAAAAGGCATATCGTAAAATGGCAGTCAAATTTCACCCCGATAAAAATCCTGGTGATAAAGAAGCAGAAGAAAAGTTTAAAGAAGCTGC
Organism: Chitinophaga pinensis; assembly: GCA_943333015.1. Lineage (GTDB taxonomy): Bacteria > Bacteroidota > Bacteroidia > M30B66 > M30B66 > CALQRR01. The sequence continues at coordinate 4,801 of CALQRR010000028.1, forward strand.
CGAAGCTTACGATATTCTAAGTAATCCCGACAAGCGTGCGAAATACGACCGTTTTGGCCATCAAGGTGCTGCCAGTTCTGGCGGTGGCGGTGGTTACGGCGGTGGCGGTATGAATATGGAAGATATCTTCAGCCAGTTTGGCGATATTTTCGGTCAGTCGGGCTTTGGTGGTGGTGGTTTTGGTGGAGGCTTTGGCGGTGGTCAGCAACAGCAAGGCCGACGTGTTCATAAAGGCACCAATCTGCGCATCAAAGTAAAATTAACGCTGGAAGAAATTGCCACTGGGGTTGAGAAGAAGATCAAGGTCAACAAATTCATCCCTTGTAAAACATGCACTGGAACAGGTGCCGATAAAGGATCGTCATTCACAACTTGCGGTACCTGTAAAGGAGCCGGTCGCGTTACGCGTATAACAAACACCATTCTAGGTCAGATGCAAACAGCATCCACCTGTCCAACATGTGATGGTGAAGGTCGCATCATTGCAAGCAAGTGCAAAGTATGTTCGGGAGATGGGATTGTTCGTGACGAAGAAGTCATCAGCATTAACATACCTGCCGGTGTTGGCGAAGGCATGCAGTTAAATGTTGCCGGCCGTGGGAATGCTGCTCCTCGTGGTGGCATTGCTGGTGATTTGCTCGTCAGCATTGAAGAAGTTGAACATTCCGATTTAAAGCGTGATGGCAACAACCTGTATCATGATTGTTACATCAGTTTTGCAGATGCAGCTCTCGGTACTTCCATCGAAATTCCCACCCTCGAAGGAAAAGCCAAGTTCAAAATCGATGCGGGAACACAAAGCGGTAAAGTATACCGCTTGCGTGGCAAAGGGTTGCCGGAAGTGAACAGCTACGAACGCGGCGACTTACTTGTAGATGTGAATGTTTGGACACCACAACAGTTAAGTGTAGAGGAACGGCAGATTCTGGAAGGGTTAAAAACGGCTCCCAATTTCGCTCCTCAACCAGGAAAAAAAGAGAAGTCCTTTTTCGATCGCATGAAGGAATACTTCCATTAAGCTCTATACAACTTTGGTATATTTGACGGCCACGCATGTGGCCGTTTTTATTTAAATATGACGACACCACTTTTTGAAGCACGGAATATTTCCAAGAGTTACGGAAACTACCGGGCATTGGATGATGTAAGCATCTCCGTTGAACGTGGTTCCGTGTTCGGGCTACTCGGCCCCAATGGAGCCGGTAAAACATCACTGATCCGAATTATCAATCAAATTACAGCACCCGATTCGGGAACTTTGTTTTTTGACGGAAAGCCCATGGAGCCTGCACATGTTGCACGCATTGGTTATTTGCCCGAAGAACGCGGCTTGTATAAGAAGATGGAGGTGGGTGAGCAGTGTTTGTATCTCGCACGTTTGCGTGGATTAGACAAGCACGAGGCCAAACGGCGGTTGCGCATCTGGTTCGAGAAATTCGAGATGCAATCCTGGTGGAACAAAAAGGTGGAAGAACTTTCCAAGGGCATGGCTCAAAAGGTTCAGTTTGTTGTGACTGTTCTTCACGAACCGGAACTGCTCATTTTTGATGAGCCCTTTTCTGGATTTGACCCTGTCAATGCTGCTATTATTCGGGATGAAATTCTGAGCTTAAGTCAAAAAGGAGCCACCATAATTTTTTCAACCCATCGGATGGAAACGGTGGAAGAATTATGTGACAGCATCGCCCTGATCAATAAAAGCAAAAAGATTCTCGACGGAAAAGTGCGTGACATACAGAATCAGTTTCGCACCAATACGTTTGAGATGGAATTTCGTGGCAATATGCTGTCGTTCACCACTGCCTTGTGGACTGGTTTTGAACTGCTAGAGCGTTTTACCGACGGAGATCATTGCCGTGTGCGACTGAAAATGCTGGGAAATAACACCGTGAATAATCTGTTCAATGCCGTGATGCCGGTGTGTGAGATTAAAAGTTTCCGGGAAGTGATTCCAACCATGAATGAGATATTTATTCGTAACGTTCAAGAACCAGCTTAAGCTATGGGAAAGATCGGACTGATTATCCAACGGGAATACCTCACCCGGGTGCGGAAGCGCTCTTTTATTATTATGACCATTCTCGGGCCATTGCTCATGGCCGGTTTTGCCATTGTGCCTGTTTGGCTTGCCAGCGCGAACGAAACAATTCGATCCGTTCTTGTTTTGGATGAAACAGGTGTGGTTGAGTCACAGCTGAATTCAAATCCGAGCATCCAGTTCTCCTATATCCGTTCTTCCATCGAGGAAGCGAAGAAAAGGCTGGCAAATCCGGATGTGTATGCCTTAGTGTACATTCCTAAAGGGCAGGATGATAATCTTATCGTAACCCAGCGGAGCATCAAATTGTACTCGCGGGAACAGGTAAGCCTGAATGTTAAAATATACATTGAAAATCAAATTGAAAAACAGTTCGAACGCGCCATGCTCAAGGCCAACGGCGTGGATAAAGATCTGGTTGCCAGCATCGAAAAGACCATTCAGGTCACCATTCAAAATGTGCCATTGGAGCAGGAAGGCAATAAGGATGTGAGTAACGATGTGGAAGTCAGTACTGTATTGGGTGCTGTCGCTGGAGGGTTGATTTACTTTTTCATTTTTCTGTTTGGCTCACAGGTGATGCGCGGTGTTATTGAAGAAAAAACAAACCGCATTGTCGAAGTGATTATTTCATCGGTGAAGCCTTTTCAATTGATGATGGGTAAGATTATCGGTATTGCATTGGTCGGTCTTACGCAGTTTTTACTTTGGGTGGTGCTTACCGCCGGGCTTTACACCGCATTTCTCAATACCGTTGTCAAAGAAAAATACAGCGCTGAGAAGATTGAGATGCTCATGCAAAAAAGTCCCGATGGAACAGCGGTTGATGACATTGATCAAATGATTGAAAACCAGATGATGGTTGAACGTATTAACAGTATCAACTGGGCCTTGATCATTCCCTGTTTCATTTTTTATTTCCTGGGTGGATATTTACTTTATGGTGCAATGTTCGCGGCTGTTGGTGGAGCTGTAGACAATGATTCTGACACCCAGCAGTTCGTTTTGCCCATTACCATTCCGCTCATTTTTTCGTTCATCATGGCACAAACGGTGCTCAACGATCCGACCGGAGTGATGGCCCGATGGCTTTCGATTATTCCGCTCACTTCTCCTATCGTGATGATGGTTCGTTTGCCTTTTCAAGTTCCTGTTTGGGAGCTTGTCTTGTCAATGGTGATGTTGGTACTCGGATTCATTCTAACGACTTGGCTTGCTGGAAAGATTTACCGGACCGGCATTCTGATGTACGGCAAACGTGTTACATGGAAAGAAATGGGCCGCTGGCTGAGGTATTAATTGCGTTGATAACCTGTTAACATTCTTTGCAGGATTCCGGTTTGGGATTTCTTAACATTGACATTCAAATTCCCCTGTGTGAAGCTTGCAATCATTGACATTGGAACCAATACGTTTAAACTCATGATCGCGCGCGTTCAAGAGGATGGACAGTTTCTGGTTATCGATAAAGAAAAAATTCCTGTCAAACTCGGTGAAGGCGGAATAAACAATCAGATTATCTCGCACAATCCCTTTCTGCGCGGGCTCAAGGCGATGAAAACGCACAAAGCCCGGATCGACCGTTTTGAGGTAGATAAAACATTGGCCTTTGCCACATCGGCCATTCGAAGTGCGGACAATGGAAAAGATTTTGTAAAAAAAGTAAAGGCAGAAACCGGGATAGAAATAGAAATAATTTCTGGAGACCGGGAGGCTGAGCTTATCTATTTTGGTGTGCGTCAAGCACTGGATCTCGGAAATGAGAAAGTGCTCATCATGGATATCGGAGGAGGCAGCACAGAGTTTATCATAGCTGATCGGGAGCGGATTTTCTGGAAGCACAGTTTCGACCTTGGTGCTGCACGATTGCTAGAGGTTATCAATCCGTCAGAACCTATTAATAAAGCGGAGATTAAACGCCTTCGGGCCTATCTCAAAGAGCAGATGATGCTTTTATGGGCCGCGTGTGAACTCTATCCGGTAAAAACGCTTGTAGGCTCATCCGGTAGTTTCGACTCACTTGCAGAGATGATTTACTACCGGTTTCATACAGAAGAAAATCCTCTGGTAAAAACAGAATACAACTTTGATCTGGATCACTTTGAAGCGATTTACAAGCTCCTTATCAATTCATCCATCGAAAAGCGTTTCAAGATGAAAGGTCTTGCAGCGATGCGTGTTGAGATGATTGTTGTTGCGGTAATCATGATCCGCTACGTAATGAAAAAAATCAAATTGAATAAGATGCGGCTTTCCACCTATTCGCTCAAAGAAGGCATACTCTTTGACTATTTGCGCGCCGCTAAAGAATCTGAGAATCATGGCTAAAATCCTCATCGTTGACGATGAACGTGCAATACGTAGCACACTCAAGGAAATCCTGGAATACGAAAATCATCAAGTAGATGAAGCCGTGGATGGTGCTGAAGGCTGGGAGAAAATCCGCAGCGGGGCATACGATATTCTCCTGAGTGATATCAAAATGCCCCGCATGGATGGCACTGAGCTGTTGGAGAAAGTTTTGGCGCAGGGAATTGACTGTCCCGTTATTATGATTTCCGGTCATGGAACAATCGAAACGGCTGTTGAGTGTATTAAAAAGGGCGCCTACGATTTTATTGCCAAGCCGCTAGATCTCAATCGTTTGATGATCACTTTGCGGAATGCCTTAGACAAGTCAACCTTGATTCAGGAAACAAAAATTCTGAAGAAGAAGGTGAGTAAAACCATCGATATGGTTGGGGATTCGCCCGCCATACGAAAGGTAAAGGACATGATTGAGCGTGTTGCCCCAACAGATGCGCGCGTGCTTGTTACCGGCCCTAATGGAACTGGAAAGGAATTGGTGGCTCGTTGGATTCATGCCAAAAGTAACCGCAATGAAGCGCCTTTGATTGAAGTCAATTGTGCCGCGATCCCATCTGAATTGATAGAAAGTGAATTGTTTGGTCATGAAAAGGGTGCATTCACCAGTGCAATCAAGCAACGGAAAGGTCAATTTGAGCTCGCTCACGGTGGAACA
>CALQRR010000029.1 GCA_943333015.1 Chitinophaga pinensis
AAATCGTTGGTACTTCAGCATAACGGAGATGAGGAGTTTTTGCAAATCCTTCAAACGTTATCGGTTGTGCGGATTTTTACATCCAAAAACCAACACCAGGTTGCGTTCAGTTTCTTGCGGAAAGCCGAGCAGAAGGCCCGTAAAATCGAAAACCATGAGCTACTCGATATCATCTACGGGGAATTCATTCAGCTTTCGCATTCCTTGCTGGTGATTAATCCGGAAACATATATCGCCTTGCGTCAGGAAAACAACGATTCGTTGGCCCGGCTGCGACAAATGGACGATGTATTGGCAGTGGTTTCATACCGGCTCAAAGTTTCCCAAAATTTTGGTGAACAGGAAAATACGCTCATGCAGATGCTTGAATCTGTCACCACGCAGTTTGCCGGGGAAACCTCCATCCTGAAATCGTCCCGTTTCCGAATTAAATTGTACAGTCTGGTAAGTCAGTTGTTGCTGCAACGGAAAGACTTTGTCAGTCTGGAAGCATATCTTTTGCAGATCTGGAAGGAGTTTTCGGACGATCAACTTTTCACGCGAAATAACCACGATACCAAGCTACAGCTGCTTACCTATATTGTAAATACGCTGTTTAAGAATGGCAAAATTTCTGAATCGCTGGGGTTTGCGGAACAATTGCATACGGCGATGGACGAATTCAATCAGCTGTTGTTCGATAAATACGAGATCTTCTATTACAACGCACTGGTGAATAATTACAGCACTTCCGATATCCCCAAAGCCATCGGATTGCTGCAAGAGATGCAAACCCGCCCGAATCTTAAAAAGGTTCCGTTTTATGAATTGTTCATCTATCTCAACCTCGCCACGAGTTATTTTGACCTGAAAAATTACAATCAGGCAATCAAGAATCTCAATAAGCTGTATCATCTCGACAGCTATATGAAAGCAGACAAGACCTTGCGGTTTAAAATTGCCATTGCGGAGTTGATTATCCGTTATGAGTTGGGCGATTTAGATTTCTGGTCGTATCGGCTTGAGCAGATTTTACGGGAATATCAAGAGGAGTTCGACAAGCCATCCGGACAGCGTGAACGTTCCCTTTTACACCTTATGAAACATTCGGTGGATTTGGTGGATGGGTTGAAAAATAAATCGATTCGAAACGATGTGGAGGACTTGTTGGCGCAATTGCATCAAACATCTACAGAAGACGAAGTCATTCACTATTACCGTTGGCTCAACGAAAAGACGCATGGCAGTTAAACCGGTATACTTCGATTATAATGCGACAACTCCGGTTGATCCGGTTGTGTTGGAAGCGATGTTGCCCTATTTCAGCCAAGTGTTTGGAAATGCTTCGAGCAGAAGTCATCCTTTTGGCTGGGCCGCTGCGGAGGCTGTTGAAATTGCCCGCGAGCAGGTAGCTGCGCTGATTGGAGCTACGCCTTCTGAAATGACCTTTACATCCGGTGCAACCGAATCATTAAATCTGGCACTTAAAGGCATTGCTCACCGGTATCAGACCAAAGGGAAACACCTGATTTCATTCGTGACCGAACACAAAGCGGTTCTGGAAACGCTTCGTTATCTGTCTGAAACTGGATGGCAGGTAGAACTATTGCCTGTTGATCGCACCGGTTTACCTGATGTGGATCAACTCCGAAAAGCGATCCGGCCGGATACTGTTCTGATTGCGGCAATGCTTGCCAACAATGAAACCGGAGTGATTTGGCCTATACGTCAGATGAGTGAACTGGCCCGTGAAAAGGGGGTAATCATGGTGTGTGATGCCACACAGGCTTGCGGAAAAATTCCGGTGAATGTGCAGGAGTTTGGTGTGGATGTGTTGGCATTGTCGGCACATAAGTTTTATGGCCCTAAAGGGTGTGGTGCACTTTTCAGCAGAAGAAGAAATCCGCGTGTTGCTCTGGAACCGCTCATCCATGGCGGTGGTCATGAAGGAGGATTGCGTTCGGGAACGCTCAATGTGCCGGGGATTGTTGGCATGGGAAAGGCCGCTGAAATAGCTTCCGCTGGTTTGGTTGCTTATTCAACGCTAACATCTGGATTGAGAGACCTGTTTGAGCAGGAATTACTCCGCAGTCTGCCGGTTCATATTCACGGACAACAGGCTAATCGGCTTCCGAATACCACTTCGATGCAATTTGAAGGAATGCTGTCATCGCGACTGATTCCGATGTTGCCTGCGTTTGCCCTATCAACCGGTTCAGCCTGCTCCTCTGCTTTGCCAGAACCATCACATGTGCTGACGGCTATGGGTTGTTCAGAAAAACAGGCCTACGAATCGGTTAGGTTAAGCTTAGGGAAATATTCTCACGAAGAAGAAATACGTGCTTGTATTGGGCACCTTCAAAACATCCTCGGAGTGTAAATTACATCACTTTAGCGAGCCAATGAATCAGCTCGTGACGTAACTCATTGAATACTTTTTCAAAAGAGGCAACCGCTTCTTTCTGTTCTGGGTGAATTTCGGTGCGGCGGTGATCAGCGGCTACAGGATTTTTCTGAGCTTCCGCAGCAATCACTTGCTCATGCTTTTTAATGTCATGATTGAGTTGATCGATGGTGGAAGATTGAATGATGAGCTGGTTTTGAAAATGCTCTAATTGAGCCATCACTTCCTGCACCGTATTCCGAGAGGCAACTTCAGCAATCCGGTTTTGCATAATCTTGATTTCATCGTCGTAAAATGCCAAACGGTTCAGCCATTGGCGGTGTTCAAGATGTTGATCAGTAATGAGTGCTGTTTTCATAATCGGGTTCAGATTGGTTGATGTAAAATTGATCTGATTTACCCTTTAGAACTATGACCTACATCATTTATTGGCCTGACTTTTCTCAGTTACGTGGTGAAAAAGCGGTATAATATCCAACTGGCAATTCCTAGGAAAATGATTCCCGAAATCTGGTGAAACCTCACCAATGCCTTGGGTGTAAGAAAGCGTTTGAGTTTTCTGGCCATGTATATTTTCCCCAAATCAATGAGAAAATAGGAGATGAGGGTGCTTGAGAAAAACGCAAGGATCAATTGCATATCACCTTTAAAACCTCCAGCAACTGCCGGCACAGCGCCAAACCAAATGAGGAAAACCGATGGGTTGAGAAAATTGATCCCCAAACCTTTAAAAAACAATCCGGAATGATTGAGTTTGACAACCGTCTTCAAATCGGGCACTTCGGAAGGAATGGTGTCTTTCCGGGGATTGAGAAGGAGGATCAGCCCGAAAATGATCAGAATGGCGACACCAATGATGGTCGACCAAAGTTGGATAGTGGGATTTTCAAAGTTGATATTGACGCCCATGGAGAAGATCATCAGCATCGCCACAGCAATGATGATAAAATCGCTCAACAGAACGCCGGCATCAAAAATGAGGGATTCTTTCCAGCCTTTATCTATACTGGTCTGGATCAACATGAAGAACACTGGTCCGAACGAAAAGCTCAGTCCTAGTCCCATCACAAATCCATTCCAAATAGCGCTTTCCATTAGACCTTATCTACCTGAATAAATGCTTCCCATTCGGCGAGCTGATCTTTTTTCAGCACGCGCGGAAACTTGTTTTGCCCGCCTTCTTTGCCCAGTGCCCGCATCCAGTCGTAAAACATCGATACCGGTAATACTTCCAGCTGCATTCCTTTTAAAGCAGAACGTCGTTCAACTACATAATCGTCGTTCACGGCTTTGAGTTCTTCGTCGAGTTTCAACCGAAACGCTTCAGCATCCAAGGAGTCGTCAGTTCCAATAAACCACTTGTGACCAAACCCGGATTCGTCAATCTCTCCTGCAACGCAGAACTCCGGAATGCCCACACCAAAATGATCTGCGGCTTTTAAAATCGCATGATTCATATTGTCTACACTCAAGTGTTCCCCACAAATGCTGAGGTAATGTTTGGTGCGACCGGTGATGATGATTTCAGAATTATCGAGGTTGGTAAAACGGATGGTATCTCCAATGAGATATCTCCAGGCTCCTGCGCAAGTGGTGATGAGCAAGGCATAATCAACACCTTCTTTGACATTGTCCAAGGTCAGCACTTCGGCGCCTTCCACGGGCATGCCGTCTTGGTCGAAGTTCGTATCGTTGAATGGAATGAATTCAAAGAAAATCCCATTGTTGAGCACCAGCTCCATCGACCCATGCACATCGTTTCCCTGATAGGCGATAAAGCCTTCGGAAGCCAGATAGGTTTCGATGTAAATAAGGGGCTGTCCAACCAATTTTTCAAATCCTTTTTTATACGGATCGAAATACACGCCACCATGAACATAAATCCGGAGATTCGGCCAGATGTCGTGAATAGAGTTGAGTTTGTAATGGGAAATGATGCGTTCGAGCACGATCTGAATCCAGGCAGGAACACCCACCAGAATTCCAATGTCCCAGTCTTTCGCAGCTAAAACGATTTCTTCGAGTTTGGCTTCCCAGTCGCGTTCTTTGGCAATCCGTTTTCCCGGCTTATAATGTGCCTGAAACCAGAACGGGATTTGTGTTCCATTGATGCCGCTGAGGTCGCCCTCGTAATAGCTCGATTTCCATTGCAGGTCGGTTGAGCCGCCGAGCATGAAAATACCTTTTTCGAACAGTTCAGGTGGCAGATCATAATATGCGAGGGACAGGATCTGACGAACACTGGTCCTTCGCATACTACGAATCATTGCCTGTGTAACAGGGATTTTTTTACTTGGAGCTCCAGAAGTACCTGAGCTGAGTGCGAAATACTGCACTTTACCGGGCCAAGCAACATCTTCTTCTCCTTCAAGAGACCGGTACCACCAGGCATCATGAATAGAATCGTAATTGAACAATGGCACGTTCTTGCTAAAAACCGCATACGGATTTTCAGATTTGAGAATTTCATCAAAACCATAAGCACGCCCCAAAGCGGTGTTTTGTGCTTTCTTGATCAGTTTAAGAAACGTTTTCTCCTGTTTCTTCTCCGGACTCTGTTTACGTCGCACCCCGCGAAGGGTTTTCTGCAGTGTAAGCGCCCGTTTGATTGCGATTCCTACTAATGCCATGTTCTAACTCAAGCTTAGCTCATACGGAGCATGATCAATTCTTTTTCTGTGAGGAAACGGAATTTACCTCGTGGAAGATCTTTTTTCGTTAATCCTGCGAAATACGTACGGTCCAGTTTGACCACCGCGTAACCGAGGTGTTCGAAAATACGACGTACAATGCGGTTTTTACCCGAGTGAATGGCTACACCCACCTCCGATTTATCCGCGCCTTCACCCACATACGCAATCTCATCCACTTCCGCCAAACCATCTTCCAGCGTTAAGCCGTCAAGGATGCGTTTCATGTCTACTGCCTTGAGATTCTTATCGAGACTCACATGGTAGATTTTCTTCACCTGATAACTTGGATGTGTCAGCTTCTTAGCCATCTCTCCATCGTTGGTCATCAGCAAAAGACCAGTCGTTGTTCTATCGAGTCGGCCAACGGGGTATAAACGCTCTTTACACGCATTTTTTACCAGTTCCATCACCGTCTTACGTCCTTCTGGATCGCTCGAGGTGGTGATGGTGTCTTTCGGTTTGTTGAGCAACAAATACCGCTTCACTTCTTTGCTCAGCGTTTCATCGCCGTACTGAATCTTGTCTTCCGGGCTTACCCGTGTTCCAAGTTCCGTTACCACTTTACCGTTTACCTTGATCGCTCCGCTTTTGATCATGTCATCGGCTTCGCGACGGGAACAAATGCCCGCGTTGGAAATGTATTTATTGAGACGGATTTTTCCATCCTGCTCTTCCAATGTAGGAACATGCGCTTTTTTTACCCGGTAAGGTGTTGGGCGTTTGCCTTTAAGGAATTCAGGACGTTCCATCGGTTCCGACCAGTCTTTGTCTGATCCGCCACGTGGCTTGGGAGCCGGACGATCACCAAATTTACCTTTACGGTCGGACGGACGATCTCCGTCTTTTCTATCTGTAGAACGATCGTCTCTGCGTGGAGGACGATCGCCGAATTTCTTTTCGAATGGCTTATCATCACGACGTTGCGGACGATCGCCATCTTTCTTGTCGAACGGCTTATCATCGTAACGGCGTGGCGCACGATCGCCTTCTTTTTTATCTGCGAATTTATCATCGCGGCGGGGCGGACGATCACCGAACTTTTTCTCGAACGGTTTGTCATCGTAACGTTTCGGACGATCGCTATCTTTCTTGTCGAATGGCTTATCGTCATATCGTTTCGGACGATCGCTGTCGCGTTTTTCGAACGGTTTGTCATCACGACGCGGCGGACGATCCCCAAATTTTTTATCAGAAGGTCTGTCTTCAAAACGCTTCGGACGATCAAACGAATCTCCTTTGGAGAAACTGTCTTTGTCTTTGCGGGGAATCAAACCTTCCCGTTTTTTTGGCGCTGGACGATCGGATCCCCATTCCGCATTGTCGCCACGTTTCTCGCTCTCTTTCGGGAACGATTTCACAGGACGGTCGGAAGAGGATTCTGAACTGGCAGAGTTGGCCGGACGTTCACCACGAGGCAAACGTTTCACCATGCCCTCGCGCTTTTTGCCCGGAGTGCTTTGCGAAAACGCATCCACACCGTAATTCTCCTTCGCAGGCTTTGCCGCTCTTGGAGCACGCTCTGGCGTATCCGAACCGGAATCTTCTTTCACCGCGCGTGGTTTACGCACAGGTTTGTCGGCAGCGGCCCGGGGGCTTACTGCACGTTCTTTTGCGACTGCCGGCTTCTCAGCGGCGGGGTCGTCTTTTTTCACTCGTGTGCGCCGCTCACGCGGGGCTTCTTCGAGTTCTGATTTCTTAAGTCGTTTCGGACGCGTTGAACCGCTTTCGGGTTCTGCTGCGTTCTCTGCCGGTTTCTTGGCCATAGTCATTTCTTGAATGCGCAAAAGTAGCCCATTTTCCCCTTATTTAGTCAAACGGACTGAAAGCCCATGGAATGTGATGGATAGTGTGCTTCTCTTGCGATCCGATCACTGTTACAACATCAAAGCGGGTTTCCAGATCGCTGTTTTTTTCGCGAATGTATGCTTCCGCCGCATTGACCAAATTCCGCTGTTTCCGCAAACTGATGGCTTCTTCGGGTGAACCATACGTCAGATTACTCCGCATCTTCACTTCTACAATCACTAAAAAATCATCTTTCTGTGCGATGATGTCAATCTCTTCAAAGCGATTCCGCCAGTTCCGCTCAAGAAGCGTAAATCCGTTATCACTTAAAAAACCGGCCGCCAGATCTTCGCCCAGTTTTCCTAAATCATTGTGTGCTGCCATAAGGTTACGTGTGTTTTAAGATGAACACCGGAACCGGAACAAAACGAAGTTAAGAAAAAGAAGGTGTATTGATTCCGCCTGTAATCCTCGACTTAAGTCGAGGGTTGTTCATGATATCCAAAGGCTTTTTGTGTTGATGCACGTCGCCGGGTTGAGCCTATGTTCATTGCCCGTGACCCTCGACTTAAGTCGAGGGCTGCTCACGATATCGAAAGGGCTTTTGTGTTGATGCACGTCGAAGGGTGGTGCCTATGTTCATTGCCCGTGACCCTCGACTTAAGTCGAGGGCTGCTCACGATATCGAAAGGCTATGTATCTTTGCCCCCTTTAATTTGAATTTCCCTTGAAGGCTCCTCAACGCTATACCGTTACTGCCGCGCTTCCGTATGCCAACGGGCCGGTTCATATTGGTCATTTGGCCGGTTGTTATTTACCTGCCGATACCTATGTGCGTTTTTTACGCCTGATAGGAAAGGATGTCCTGTTTATCTGTGGCAGCGATGAGCATGGCGTTCCTATTACACTCAAAGCGCGCGATTTGGGCATCTCCCCGCAGGATGTGGTTGATACATACCACAAACTCATGGGCGATGCATTTGTCGACATGGGCATTTCATTCGATGTTTATTCTAGAACATCATCAGCCATTCACCACGAAACAGCACAGGAGTTTTTTCTCAATCTCTACAACACAGGCGAGTTTACCGAACAGGTGACGGAGCAATTCTTTGATGAACAGGAGCAGACCTTTTTGGCCGACCGCTACATTATAGGCACCTGCCCCAACTGCGGAAACGACAATGCCTATGGCGATCAGTGCGAGAAATGTGGGAAGTCGTTAAGTCCTTCCGATTTGATCAATCCCCGCTCGAAACTCAGCGGCAATGCACCGGTAAAGAAATCGACCAAACATTGGTTTCTTCCCTTGGATAAATACCAGGATGAATGGATCAACGACTGGATGCTTACCCAAAAAGATAAGTGGAGATCCAACGTTTACGGACAATGTAAATCTTGGCTCGATCAGGGATTGCAGCCCCGTGCCATTACCCGCGATTTGGATTGGGGCGTAAAAGTTCCACTTCAAGGAGAGGAAGGCAAAGTGCTCTATGTGTGGTTTGATGCCCCCATCGGTTATATTTCCGCTTCGCGCGAATGGTCCGAAAAGACTGGCAAAGACTGGAAGCCTTATTGGCAAGATGAGCATTCGCAATTGGTGCATTTTATTGGAAAGGACAACATCGTTTTTCATTGCATCATTTTTCCGGCGATTCTTAAAGCACACGGCGATTACATTTTGCCCGATCAGGTGCCCGCCAACGAATTCCTCAACCTCGAGGGCGAAAAAATTTCCACTTCCCGCAATTGGGCCGTTTGGCTGCACGAATACCTCGAAGATTTCCCAAACCGACGTGATGAACTGCGCTATGTGTTAACGTCCATCGCACCCGAGACCAAAGACAGCGATTTCTCTTGGAAAGATTACCAAACACGCGTTAACAGCGAGCTTGCCGACATACTCGGGAACTTTGTGAACCGTGTGATGGTGTTAACCCATAAGTATTTTGAAGGAAAAGTACCCACCTCCGAATTCAACCCTTCGGCTGAAGTGGAAGATGCGGCAACACGTATTTTCGAACGCGTGCCCGACATGATTCTTGGCTATGAATTCCGTGCAGGATTGATTGAAACCATCGGGCTGGCGCGTGCTGGAAATAAATACCTCGCCGATGCACAGCCTTGGAAACTAAACCTGGAAGCAGATCGGGAAGAAGTAGAAAAGATTATCGCATACAGCCTCGATATTGTCAGCCGCCTTTCGGTTGCGTTGTCGCCATACTTGCCCGACACCAGTGCCCGTTTACGCAAGATGCTCAATTTACCTGCGGCATTTGTCTGGAACGATTTACTGGTAAGTCATCTGCCTCAAGGCCATGCCATTGGTTTGCCCGAAATTCTGTTCAAGAAAATTGAGGACGATCAAATCGATGCGCAACTGCTCAAACTCGAAGCCTCCAAAGCCGCGCAGCCCGTGCAAGTCAAAGCACACGCACCGGTGAAATCGTCTATCAGCTACGACGATTTCATGAAAATGGATATCCGAGTTGGGACTATTTTAGAAGCGGTGAAAGTGCCCAAGGCCGATAAATTGCTGCAATTGTTGGTCGATACAGGCGTGGATAAACGCACGGTCGTTTCGGGCATTGCAGAGCATTTCAAACCCGAGGATATTATTGGTCAGCAGGTGAGTTTATTGCTCAACCTGGAACCACGTAAAATCAAGGGCATCGAAAGTCAGGGGATGATTCTCATGGCTGAAGATGCTGATGGGAAACTGAAATTTGTTCAACCGGGCGAAGTGGTGAATCCGGGTGCGGAGATTAGGTGATCAATTGTCAATTACGAATGATCAATTAGGAATGATTAATTACGAATTGTCAATTGGTAATTCGGCTGTTAATCATTCGATTCTTTATTTTCTATTTGCATCCAATCCGCATTGTCTAATTGCTTTTCGGCCCAT
>CALQRR010000030.1 GCA_943333015.1 Chitinophaga pinensis
GATTCCCACTGAACAACCAAGGAGGTATCTGTTTGTTGCACGATTTCTCCAGATGCAACCGACCAGTTGGTTTGTAGTCCCGGAAAAGTCTGTAGCGTAAAAATGGCGTTATCGGTAAGTTGACAGAAAGCCGAATCACCGAACAAAACCGGTCGTGCAGGCCGTGTCCGTATCATTAAAAATGCCTGTAGCGTTGCTGCCGAAGCTGGAACAAAACTCAACCGGGCACGTGTTCCATTAAATACCGGCGCTTGTGATGGAAAGAATTGCCATCCTTGAACCAACATCGTATCTCTGAAGGCCAACTGAGGGAATTCTGCTGCGCTTGCTGAGTCTACAATGAATTCCACCTGCGATCCAGCACCTAACGAACCCGAAATGAGGTGATAATATTGGTCGTTACTCCGACAAATGAACGTGTCGACCTGCGTCCTAGATAATCCTTCCACACTAGCGTCAGCATCTGCAAGCCTTACGCCCAGTTGAGTAGCATTGGTCCCTGCAAGAATTGTTACTGGGAAATACGTTGCGCTTCTCCCAACGGGAAAAAGATACGTCTGCCCTGAAATAACGATGCGTTCCAGTTTCCCAAACCGCTCCGAAAATACATAGCCGCTAGTGCGCTGAATGGCATTCTCAGCTGTTGAAAGCACTTTCATCGAAAAGGAATCTGTATACAGCAGACGGTCGTTTAGCAGCAGCTCGTTTGCTTCTGTCGATCGTTGAAGATACTTCTCGCCCGTTCCAAGCAAGTCCAATTGACCAAATGTGGTAGAAGCTGAACCGCGTATGGATTGAATTCCACCGATGAACTGGGTAAAAGAAGAAGGCTGAGCGGAAACGCTTCCATTGTTGATCCAATCGCCTTGAAGAGAGATAGTACCGGAGTGATTCACCTGAGCTTCGTTGGTAAAATCACCGGTGATATTAAGATTCCCTTGGTTTTGTAGAAACGCTGCTGAATCATTCACCAAACTGCCATTCATAACCACCTGCAAACCTGGACCAACAAACACCGTTGCTCCTTTGATTCGGCAGACTTCCTGTGCGTTGGCAGAAATGCCCCAGACACAAGAGATGAATAACAGCAGTTTATGCATCAGCTTTTTTGTGTGGTTTCATCCGGTGTGATGAGTCCAAGTTTCTCCGCATAATACGCCCCAAAATCGCGCATCGTTTCGGCCATGGCAATTTCTCCGGTCGAACGTTGCAAGGTGTCTGCCATCAACAAGAGACTCTGATGAATGAATTTTTTCATGTCATCCACAACCATTTCCTTGGTCCACAAGTCTACCCGCATGGTATTTTCTTCATTCGGATCCCACACTGAAAGCATCATGGCTGTCGCTTCTTTACCAACAACTTGGTTATCGGTAGCGTCCCAATGTATTTTTTCGGGTACTTTATTCTCATCCAATGAAACACGAAGAATGATATCGGATGTCTTGCTATTGCTCATACACGGCCTGGTTTATATCCTGATGCATTAAAAATTTTATGTGCGTCCTGCTCCTGCATCAGTTCGGGCAAAGTAACGTCTTTGAATTTATTCATGTAGCTTTTTACAATCTGAAATCCCAGCCAGACACCAATCCGGGAAGGAGCTTCTTGTGGAAAGCCCTTAGTAAAAGGCCCGTCATTGATGTAAATGAGCTGATCGTTGAAGTCATTGGAGAAAAAAAGTTTCTTGTCAATAAAATGACTCCAGATTTTAGCTTCATTTTTCATGCACCAGGCCTGCTCATCATCGGAATAGCCGAGAACATTGGCTTCGGTTCTCTCTGGAAGAAACTGCTGGGATAAAAACATCACTTTGCCCTGATAAATCATGAATTCAATCAGGTCTTCCCGTTGCGATTTAAGTTCGAAATTACTCAAGATCCAGCCCCGAACAGCATCCGGAACAAGCATTTGCCGGTTCATTTTAGAAACTTTGTATTGAGGCAAGGCCAGCCATTCATAAAACTTGCAGCTTTTTCCCAGATACATATCCAACCCGATGGCCAACGTTGAATCTTCTACAACTATGTTGTAATTGAATCCTGAAATAATGGTATAAATAGCAGGAATTGCACTATCGGGAAATGCTTTATGATACCGGTTGAATGCATCCGTCAATTCGGTTTGGATGGTGTCGGTAAGGGCATATTGAACATCCGCTTCTGCCTTGACTGCTTTGATGTCTGGATCTTGAATGAAACCCAATAGGTTTTCACGAAAAAGGGGCAGTTTCTTGTTCCCAACCCGGATCACTTTGGAAGCATAGAGATCGAAAAATGCTCCATACTTTTTATACAAACGCATGGTGTCTTGCGTGAAGCTTTCTTTCGTCATGCTAAATAAATCCGAGTCGAACCGTTGAAAACGTACCGGAATCACGGGCAGACTTTCAACCGCTTCATCCACCCGAAGCGTACTTTCAGGTTTTTCAGCTGAATCTCCGCAAGCAGTTAGCAGTGTTGAAAAAATGAACCAAAACCAAATGTGTCTTATCTGCATGTGTACGAATCACGTTATCTTTGCTTGCAACGCCCAAAATTAGTAAAACGTACCGTGCTATATGGGTTTCCATAGATCCATTCATCCTTTTCTATTTTTATGAAACGACTTTTGCTTATTCTTCTTGTTTCTACCTTGGTCTTGAGCACCTCTTTTGCCCAACGAACGTTCCGCTTTGGGTTGAAAGCAGCTCCTATGTTTTGCTGGGTAAAACCGGGCTTCCGTGACGTTCCTAAAGACTTCTCTGTAGAAGGCGGTGGTGGTAGAATGGGCATCCTCTGGGGACCGATGGCGGAAATTCAACTCAACGAAACTTTTTTGATTTCAACAGGAGTCGATATCAATTACACAGCTGGTCGATTACAAGGAACACTCAAAGACACTCTCGGAAATCTGGTCGACTGGAAGCAACAATATAAAAACCGTTTTATCGAAATTCCTGTAATGCTCAAATTTCGCACAAAGGAAATTGGCTACTTACGTTATTTCGGATTGTTCGGACTAGGAGGCGGGTTTCGCTACTCATCCAAAGCTGAGTTTTCGCGTACATACTCTTCGCCTGCTCAAACAGTTACGACCAATGATGATGCATCTGATTCATATATCAATGTGTTTCGTGGATCCATGCTTGTCGGAGGTGGTGTTGAATATTCCCTTTCTGGAAATACAGCATTAACTGGAAGCATCATTTTCAACAACGGCTTAACCAATATGCTGAAAAACCAATCTGGAAATTATACTTCCGATCCGTTCAATTCAGTTCGCGAACGAGCCATTACCAACTATATGCAACTCAACATCGGCATCCTTTTTTAACCCGCCATTGAGTCTAACTTAATAGCCGGGTCAATTCAATGATCCGGCTTTTTTTATATGAAGATAGCCCTCGCTCAAATCAATACGCACATTGGAAACTTTGATGCCAATGTGGCAATCATACTGCAACACATCGACCGCGCGAAACGCGATGGTGCTGATCTGGTTGTTTTTCCGGAACTCTGTGTGTGTGGATATCCGCCCCTCGATTTCTTGGAGTTTGACGATTTCATCGTCCGGTGTGAAAATGCCATTCAGCAGATTGCAGAATCCTGTGTTGGGATTGCTGCTATTGTTGGATGCCCGTCCAGGAATCCTTTTGTGGAAGGGAAAAACCTATTCAATTCTGCGTTTTTCCTCGAAAATGGGGGTGTAAAACAAATCGTTCACAAAACACTTCTGCCCAATTACGACGTCTTTGATGAAAACCGGTATTTCGAACCTAACACCGTTTTTCGGTTCATCGAATTTCAGGGAAAACGTATCGCATTAACCATTTGCGAGGACCTCTGGGATATTGAGGAAGATAAAATGTACAGCCAATGGCCGATGGAGGAACTCCAGGTTCAATCCATCGATGTCATCATCAATATTGCTGCATCTCCTTTTTCATACAAACACGCCGAAAGTCGCAAGCGAGTGCTGCATCAGAATGCGGCCAAATACAAACTGCCTATTTTTTATGTAAACCACGTAGGCGCTCAAACAGAACTTGTTTTTGATGGCGGTTCTATGGTGCTCAACCGCGATGGAAATGTAGTCTGCGAATTGGATTATTTTCAGGAAGACTTTCGGGTATTCGAGCTCGATTGGGTCAATACTGCCAAGAGTGTCCCTTTTTCTGCAGAAGGATTTTCCGCTCCAGACACGGAAACAGAACGAATCTATCATGCTCTGATCTTGGGTATTCGGGATTATTTCCGAAAGATGGGCTTCAAGAAAGCCATTCTTGGTTTAAGTGGCGGAATTGATTCTGCATTGGTATACACATTAGCTGTTCATGCCCTTGGAAAAGAAAATGTGTTGGGCGTATTAATGCCTTCACCCTACTCATCCGACCATTCCATTAGCGATTCATTGGAATTAGCAAAACGACTTGGCGCCGCTACCGAAACGCTTCCAATTGAACCGGTTTTTAGTCAGTTTACGGCTTCGCTCAGCGATCAATTTACCGGACTTTCCGAAAATATCACGGAGGAAAATCTACAAGCCCGAATTCGAGGTGTGCTCTTAATGGCCATGAGCAATAAATTTGGGTATATCTTACTCAACACCTCCAATAAATCGGAAATGGCTGTTGGATATGGCACTCTGTATGGCGATATGTGTGGCGGATTAGCCGTGATCGGAGATGTGTATAAAACGCAGGTTTACAGCCTTTGTCAGTTCATAAACCGAAATGAAGAAATTATCCCTGAAAACATCCTGAATAAAGCCCCGAGCGCAGAACTTCGGCCTAATCAAAAAGACAGTGATTCCTTGCCGGAATACGACGTGTTAGATAAACTCCTTCACGCTTACATCGAAGAAAAAAATGGCCCAGCTGAGCTGATTGCGCGTGGTTTTGAAAAACCACTGGTAGATCGGGTACTGCGACTGGTGAATACAAACGAATACAAACGGTTTCAAACACCGCCGATCCTGCGCGTTTCTCCCAAAGCTTTCGGAATGGGGCGCCGCATGCCAATTGTTGCCAAATACCTTTCCTGATACTTACAAAGAAATGGAAAGTTGAATGGCGGTTGTGCGCGGTTGCTCGGTGCTCATCGGACGAATCGTGTATTCGTTATTGAGCAAGTTATTTACAATAAAAGCCAGTTTACAGGTGTTGCTTAATTGATAACTCAATCGAAGATCCACCACTGTAAACCCTTTGTTGTGTTCCTGACGATAGGCTTTCAATCCAGGTTTAGGCTGACCTAGAAGACCAAGGACATCGTCCAGATCTTCGAAAATCTTATCAATGTTACTCATGTGGCTGTTATAACGAACACTCGCACCAAACACCCAATTTCCTCGTGTTATTTCTGCATCTGCCTTGAAAACATGCTGAAAACGGTACTTGAGCAAATAACCTGTTGAATCGCTGGAAGAACGGGCATAAGTGACATTTTTTGACGTCAAATCAATAACCGGATATGGTTTATTCGGTTCCAATGAGATGGGGTTTGTATACGTATAACCAAGTAGCATCGCGAGTCCGTTTTTACCAATTTTACCCTGTCCAGCAATAGAGAAATCAAGTCCGGAAACTTCTGTATTCCCGATATTCAACGAGGCGAAACCCAATCCAAAAAGCGGATCGCTCAATGCGCCAAAAGCCCCGAAGTTAAATTCGATGTTGTTTTTAAATCGCTGTAAAAAGTAAGCAGCATCAGCATATCCCTGAAATTTACCAATACGGAATCCTTGTTTAATACCAATTTCAGCATTCCAGGATGTTTCAGAACGAAGGCTGTCGTTGGGATAAATGCGAATGGGACCAACCTGCGTCCGGATGAATTTTTCGGCGATGGTTGGAAAGCGATACCCTTGTCCAAAAGATGCCCGAACAAACGTGGCTTTGTGTAGGCGAAAATTGGCTCCTGCTCTGAAAACGGGCTTCCCTTCCTGAATCGTTTTACTCGAATCAGCTGCTGAAACACTTGGGCTCGTGATCGAAAAATGTTCATACCTAAAACCTGCGTTAAGAACCAGTCTATTAAAGAACGTCTTGTTTAATTGGAGATAAGCTGCCATGTTCCGATTCCCCGATTCAGCCTTGGCAGTAACGGTATCCGACAAACCGCCTTTATACAAATCCGAAGTGCCCATTGTATAAGAATGCACCAGACCCGAAGTGATACTCATGCCGGTTAACACTCCGGTTTTAAACTGTCGTTGAATCTGATATTCTGAATAAAACACATCGCTTTTGTTGCTCTGGTTATTATCGTTGTTGTTATTTAAATGAAACCAACGGTTCCTGAATACCTGACTCCAGCCTTTTTTGCCGGTATACCGGATAAACGGATCGACATACCATACGTTTTGGAGAGTCAATGTCACCGAACCCGGATACGATCGGTACATGCCCGAATCGGCATTCATCCACAACAATGTTCCGGTCGATCGTGACATCATGCCATTGGCATTTAAACCATAAGAGAGACCTTCGATTTTTTTACTGCGGTAACGCAGACTGAAATTTAAACGTGCGCGGTTTTCAAATTCGCCTCGTTGTTCTGCATAAGGATTAAAGGTTGTATCCGTGACATTTACTGGAGTTGCCCCTTTAAATCCATTGTCGTTGAATACGTTTCCTCCAACGACCAAGTCCAGATTGCCAATTTTTCGCGAATGAAAAAAATTCAAACCGGTATAGGTTGGATTATTCTTTCCCCAATAGATTGCATCCTTGTTTTGTGGATTGTTGTAAACACCCGAAAACATATTGATCTTCGTTTGCGGTTCGTCTCGCGGATACGCCGTTCGGATATTGATCACTCCACTCAATGCCGCCGATCCATATAATACAGACGAGGCGCCTTTAATTACCTCCACCTGCTCCACATTTTCGACAGGCAAAAATCCCCAACTCGGCCTACCTGCATCACCAGATAAGATTGGCAGATCGTCCATCAAAATCATCACCCGGCTTCCGGCTCCGAAACTATAACCGCTTCCACTACGGATTTGTGGCTCTCCGTCTACAATCATTACTCCGGGAACTTGTTGTAAAGCATCATCAATGCTGGTGGTGTTTTTATTTTCGATGATGTTGGGTCGAAGCACTTCCATGCTCACGGTTAATTCTTCAATATTCTGCTCATACTTTCCAGCCGTTGTGACAAATGTTTTAAGCTCGCGCGTTTCCTGAATCAGCTGCACCTGAAGCGTTTTTTTCTCATTCGGAATCAATTCTAGCGGAGCTTCGAACGGCGTATACCCAACCTGACGAAAAATTAAGGTCACCTTTCCGGCGGGTAGTGAAATGGAAAATTTTCCGTCTATGTCAGCCACAACACCTTTTCCCTCATTTCCTTTCACAACAACATATGCGGCGATAACAGCTTCCCCTGTATTGGCATCTTTTACCTGTCCTGAAACCTTTGCTTGTTCTATCTGTCCAAATGCAAATGATGCACATAATGTCATCATTATGGAGAATATGTATGCGATTGTGCGAGTTTTGAACATGCGGTGTAGCCTGCTTATGGATTAGTACTTTGCAATATATATAAAACCATTTGCTATGCACGCTGATGACGAAATCCAGGCAACAATTGCACTCACTCTGGTTCCGGGAATCGGTTCCATCACCGCAAGACGGATCATACAACAATTAGGGTCTGCTTCCCGGTTTTTTCAAGAATGCAGAAAGATCCGGATTCCAGGAGTTCGTTTGGGAGATTTGCAGCAGGGTGAAATTAAAACGTATTTCAGACGTGCAGAAGAAGAAATCCGATTCATGGAACGGAACGACATTCAAGCAGCAATCATTTCCCATCCTAGCTATCCATCCCGACTTAAAATGTGCGAAGATGCTCCTGCTGTTTTGTTTGCGCGAGGAAATCTCGAACTCAACGCAAGCAGAATGATTGCTGTGGTTGGAACGCGTAATTCGACAGTATATGGGCAACGATGTTGCGAAGAAGTCGTGGAGGAACTAAGTCGGAACGGGTGCTCACTGATCAGTGGATTGGCCTATGGGATTGATTCACATGCACACCGGACGGCTCAGCAATTAGGCATGCAGAATATTGGCGTCGTGGCGCATGGCCTCGATCGTGTTTATCCATCAACGAATGCAGCGCTGGCAAAAAAAATGGAAAGCCGAGGTGGGCTGGTCAGCGATTTCCCTTCAGGCACGCGGCCCGATCGGGAGAATTTCCCCAAACGAAACCGAATTGTTGCCGGTCTGGCGGATGCTGTAATCGTGATCGAAGCATCGGATACGGGTGGGGCGTTGATTACGGCAGAACTTGCCAATTCATATAACCGTGATGTGTTTGCCGTTCCGGGATCTTGGGGAAATGACTTTTCTGCAGGATGCAATAAGCTCGTCAAGAATAACAAAGCAGCCATTCTCACATCACCTGCAGATTTATCCTGGTACCTCAACTGGAATCAACAGGATGCCTCCAAAACGATACAAACACAGCTGGTTTTCGACTTCAGTCCGGAGGAAGAAGTATTAGTTAGGTTGATCCAAGCAAAAACCGACGACCTGGATAACCTTTCCATCCTGGCCGGATTAACCATCAGCAAAGCTTCTGCTCTCCTGTTAAACCTTGAATTTCGAGGCGTTGTGAAATCGCTTCCCGGTAAACTCTATCAGCTGTTATTTTGATCCAAAAAACGTGATTTCCATCCGGGTTGAGGCATGGGGCACGCATCGTATTTACCAAACCAGGCATAACGGTTACGAGCAATCAGTCTGTATACCGCCTGTCGAATAAAACGGGGAACAAATCGTAACAATGCGGGCAATTTCCACCAGCCACCTAAAAGGTATAACACCCGTAACGATGCATCGCTTTCAAGGTAAATAGTTCCTTGGTCAATGAGAATAACACCATCGGGCAAAGGCAGATGGTAACCCGCGTCCGACAATAATTGGCGGGCAACATCACTTTGCAATGGTGCAAATTGAAAAACGCCGTTCTGGTCATTCCGAAGAATAAAATGCACAGTCGAATGACATAAATGACATACACCATCAAACAGAAGCACGGGATGTTCGCGCACTGCCATTAGCCCATTTTTTCCTGTTTTGAAAGCAACTCTTCCCATTTTCCCATCTGCTCATCCAGCTCCTTTTTCAAGGAGTCGTATTTATTTAAAAACGCAGCAGACTCTTGCTGATTGGAATAGAGTGAAGGATCTGCCAACTTCACTTCGGCATTCTTAATGTCATTTTCAAGTTCACTCACGCGCACTTCACAATTCCGAAGCTGGGTTTGCAGTTGTTTGATTTCTTTATCCGATGCTTTGGGTTGTGCCAACTTACTTGCAGCCTCAGCTTTCTGCTCCAACTTCTGTTCTACCTTGGCTTTATTGGCATCTTTTTTCACTTCCAGCTGACGAAGACTTGCCAACTTTCTGCTCTGTAGGAACTCAAAAATTCCACCTGGGAATTCTTTAATCTTTCCCTCATTGAACTCATAGACCTTATTACACAAA
>CALQRR010000031.1 GCA_943333015.1 Chitinophaga pinensis
AGAGTTGGAGGCTTTTACCCGTCAATTTACATCACCTGCCGAACGCGAAATCAAAGTCATTCCAATCGTCTTTCACGTCATTCATAATTATGGTGTAGAAAACATATCTAAGGAACAAGTAGAAGATGCGGTAAGGATTATCAATGAAGATTATCAACTTCAGAATACCGACCAGAGTCAGGTCGTAGCTGCGTTTTCAAGTATTGTAGCCAATGTAGGTTTTGAATTTCGTTTGGCACGGAAAGACCCAAATGGAGATTGTACAGACGGAATCACGCGGACTGTTTCAACGCTTACGTTCGATGCGGATGACAATGTAAAAGCACTTATCTCTTGGCCTCGAAATAAATATTTGAACGTTTGGGTAGTGGATGCTATTTCATTTGGTGCGGGAGGATATGCCTATCTGCCAGGCTCTGCGCCATCGGCACAGGATGATGGAATTATTGTTTTACACACCCAACTGGGAAGTGTAGGAACATCTGGAGGAAGTAATTTTTCAGCACGTACGCTCACACATGAAATCGGTCATTGGTTCAATCTGCTCCATACGTGGGGTGATACTAATTCTCCCGGAGTAGCCTCTAATTGCAATGCGGATGATAATGTTTCTGATACCCCGAATACCATTGGTGTAGCAAATCAATCGTGCAATCTAACACAATCAACCTGTGGAAGTCCGGTGGACAATGTTCAGAATTACATGGATTATTCCACGTGCGCCAAGATGTTCAGCAATGGCCAAAAGACGCGTATGCTTGCCGCCATTAATTCGCAAACATCCGGAAGAAATAATTTATGGTCTGCTACAAATCTGGTATCCACAGGAGTCAGCGTCACTACCGTGGTGTGTGCTCCCATTGCCGATTTCACAGCTACTGCTACTTCGGTGTGTGCCAATACCAATATCACATTTCAGGATCTGAGTTACAATGCCGACGTTGATGGGACCTGGAGTTGGAACTGGAGCTTTCCAGGAGCCTCGCCTTCTTCTTCGACTTTGCAAAATCCAATCGTTTCCTATGCTGTTCCTGGATCGTATACATCAACGCTTACGGTTTCAAATTCTTCAGGGAATAATTCAAAAACACGCACAGGCTTTGTGTATGTGAGCACTGACACACCTCAACTGACTTCACCGGTAGTGGAAGGATTTGAAAATGCTACATTCCCATTAAACGATGCAGACATTACAAAAAACTGGCGGTATGAAGCCACTGCAAGCAGTCCATTTACACGAACAAACGGAGCTTCAGCAACCGGAACAGCTTCGCTTCGTTACAATAACTCACAGGTTACCACAGGACTTTCTTCATCACTCATCTCGCCTGTTATCAATTGTTCTGGTGTGACTTCTCCGGCAAGCATGACATTTAAAGTTGCCTATGCACGAAAAAGTGCCTCCACCAATGATAAACTCGAAGTATGGATTTCAAGCGATTGTGGTAAATCCTGGACACGCCGGTATACTAAAACTGGAGCTTCTCTTGCAACGACCACATCATTGATTTCTGGGACGTATGTTCCTTCCTCCACCGATTGGAGAACTGAAACGTTCAGTGTTGCTCCGCTTGCAGGTCAGGCGAGAGGGATGGTTAAATTCACCGTCATTGACAGCAGTGGAAACAACATCTATATCGACGATATCAACATTGTGAGTGTTCCTGTAGGTATTTCTGAACCCGCTATTGATGAGTATTTCACTCAGGTATTCCCGAATCCGGGTGCCGGAGATGCACAACTGACGTATGGTTTGTTCCGCAATGAAGAAGTAACGATTCAGCTTTTGGATTTAACAGGTCGTGTGGTGGGTCAAAAAAGTATGGGAAAGCAATCCACGGGAGAATACAGCCTTTGGTTGCATGATATTACAGGTACTACGCTGGCTTCGGGGGCATATATGATCCGAATATCCGCAGGAAATCAGTCTTCACTCAGAAAATGGATCTGTAACTAATGGCCGATTATAAGCAAGTCCGCAGCGGAGATTCGCATGTTCAGTACGTTGAAAAACGATGGAAGTCTTTATTGATTGATCTCAACGAACAGTTTGATGGAGATCTTGATTTGCAGGCAGTATTGTTCCTCATTGGAGTTCAAGAACTTGGCAAAGGGATACGAAAGTATACCAAAGATCAGAAATTGGAATTGATGCATATCGCTATATGCACCTTACTTGAACCGTATGGTTATTATACGTTTTCAGGAAATGATGAGGATGGATACCCACATTGGGAGCTAAACGAACAGCTCCCGCCATTGTCGCCCGGACATCAGCTTGCCTTAATGAAAGAATGTGTGGTGGAATATTTTGCTGCGCAGCCTGAAATTACTGTATCGTAACAATTTTATTGACTGTCTCGCCAACTTCAAGCTTCACCAGATCTTGACCAGAACCATAGGCAATGTGTGTTACTTCAACATCGAGAATGCCGGGTTGCTTGAATTCAAACGTTGCCATACCGTTTGCATCGGTCAGCTGATCTGCTGGAAGGTATTCAGCCAATTCGGTATCGCCGTTGGCAAGTCCCCAGTTTGAAGTAAGCCGAACTTTGGCACCAGATACGGTACTTCCGTTTGTACGAATGACTTTAATGACTGTAATGCAGGTTGTGTCTTTCTTGCCACAGGAAACTCCTGAAGTCAAAGCGAGGAACGTTACCAGAATAAATGCAAAACGGAAGATGGAAGTCATGGTTGAATTTTCAGAAGTTCAAAAATAGAAAAATCTTTCAGAGTTACTGCCTATTTACCTAAACGCATATTGGATTGCTTTGTTTCAGTAATGAAAGGAGGCAGAATCATTATCTTTGGCACCGAAAATCAGCCTCATGACCTTGACAGAAGAAATTGCCCAACTGCATTCAGAACTCGCGTCGATTACCTTTACATCGCCCGAAGAAGTTGAGCAGTACCGCATTCGTTACCTAAGTAAGAAAGGGCAAATCCCTGCTCTGTTTGAACGTTTCAAGGAAGTAACGCTGGAAGAACGGAAGTCAATTGGTAAACTAATCAATGAACTAAAGCAGCTTGCAGAACAACTCTGGAAAGATGCACAAGAGCAATTTCAAGCAGCAGAAACAACTTCAACAAGTGGCCTTTTCGATTATTCGGCTCCCGGATGGGCGATGGCACGCGGAAGTCGTCATCCACTTTCAGTGGTTGCCAATGAAATCAATGCCATTTTTTCACGCTTAGGATTTACAGTTGCCGAAGGGCCGGAGATTGAAGATGATTGGCATATTTTCTCTGCACTCAATTTTCCTGAAGAACATCCGGCGCGTGATATGCAGGACACGTTTTTCGTTGGACAACATCCGGACATGGCCTTGAGAACGCATACCTCATCGGTTCAAATCCGAATGATGGAAAGCAAAACACCGCCATTGCGCATGATTATGCCAGGACGCGTTTACCGCAACGAAGCTATTTCAGCGCGTGCACATTGCTTTTTCCATCAGGTGGAAGGTTTGGATGTGGACGAAAACGTATCGTTTGCCGATCTGAAACAAACCTTACTCACATTCTCCCGGGAGATGTTTGGTGAGGATACTAAAATTCGTCTACGTCCATCCTATTTCCCATTCACAGAACCATCCGCAGAAATGGATATTTCTTGCACAGTGTGCAAAGGAGCGGGTTGTAATATTTGTAAATACACCGGCTGGGTAGAGATTCTGGGTTGCGGTATGGTCCATCCAAATGTGATGACCAATTGTGGCATCGACCCGGAGAAATACACGGGGTTTGCATTCGGAATGGGCATCGAACGGATTGCAATCCTCAAATATCAAGTGAAGGATTTGCGACTCTTTTCACAAAACGATATGCGTTTCCTGAAGCAGTTCAGCACGGAATGGTGATTTCTGCAAAAGAAAATGAGAGCGCTTAGCTGAATTGAATCAAGACTTGATTCTTCTCCACGGCTTGTCCCTGACGGACAGGAATCTTAGATACGATTGCATCAACAGGAGATTTGATGACGTTCTCCATTTTCATCGCCTCCAGCACGAGCAAACTGTCGCCTTTTTTCACTTCATCGCCTTCGGCCACCAGCGCCCGTAAAACCAAACCCGGCATAGGAGCTTTTACCTCGTTGATTTTTTTCGATATGGATGCATTCAGCCCCATGGATTCGAGAAGCAAGGTCATTTTATCCTTGGTGTTCACCACCAGCTTTTTGCCGTTGATCCGCAAAATGAGCGTGTTTGTTTCCGTATCCCGTGATTCGATGATCACATTGAACGATTTATTGTTTCTCAGAATACTGAATCTGTTGGCAGAAACAGGTAATAAATCCCAAGAAAAACGATCACCATTGATGGAGCCGTTTTTTCCATCCTTATCGAGCTCAATAGCGAAAGATGTGTCGTTGATGTTTGATTGAATCATAGTCTGATGCTCAGGCTTCTTCGAGGGCAATAGGTTGTTTGTTATAATCTCGGATAACGTTGTACAAGGTATCACGTTCAATGGGAACTTTTCCTACCGCTTGAATCATTTCAATTAATTCGGGTGTACTCAAACTGGGGCTTTGCTCTTCGGATCCAGCCATAGAATATATTTTGGTTGAATCATCAATGGTTCCATCGATATCATCCACGCCAAACGAAAGCGAAAGTTGCGCTGTACTTCTGCCAATCATCGGCCAATAGGCTTTGAGATGCGCAAAATTATCCATGTAAATGCGCGATACAGCATAATTTCGCAAATCTTCTACCACCGAAACTTCCGCAATGTGGCTCATCTGATTGCCTTTATTGCGAAACTTCAGCGGAATAAACGTGTTAAAACCACCAGTCCGATCCTGCAATTGTCGAAGGCGCTCCATGTGATCAATCCGGTGTGCATAATTTTCCACGTGACCGTAGAGCATGGTAGCATTTGAAGGCATTCCGAGTGAATGAGCCGTCTCATGAATTTCGAGCCATTCGGCAGCAGTACATTTATCCCCGGCAATTTCGGCACGCAATGCTTCATCAAATATCTCAGCACCACCACCCGGAAGCGAATCCTGACCGTGGTCTTTCAATACCTTTAAACCTTCCGCATAGGACATTTTTGCTTTGCGGCACATGTAATCTAACTCAACTGCCGTAAACGCCTTCACATGCAAATCGGGGCGTATCGCTTTGATTTTTTGGATCAGGCTGGCAAAATATTGTAAGCCCATTTTAGGGTGAACACCACCAACAATATGCACTTCCGTAATTGGTACGCCGTCGTAACTACGCACCTTTTCGAGAATTTCTTCCTCACTCAACTCCCAGCCTTCTTCCTTCTGTTTAAGCAAACGGGAATACGAACAAAATTTACAATCGAACACACAGATGTTCGTGGGCTCAATATGAAAATTGCGGTTGAAAAATGTCTGAAGTCCATGCCGCTTTTCGCGAATGAAATTTGCCAGAACACCTAAAAAGCCCAGCTCGGCATGTTCGTAAAGGTAAAGTCCTTCCTCCGGAAGAATCCGTTGTTGGTTTAATACCTTGTCTGCAATACGCCGCAGTTCAGTGTCGGCAGTGAATTCTATGATCGGATGCATTCCTTTAAATAGGGGTTGACAAACTTACAACAAGCGAGCATGCAAATAGTTATTGAAGCGCTAGTGTATTATTGAAAATCGCATAGTTTTTACCTGAGTGCCGTCAAAATCGCGAATCAGATATATACCAGCAGGCGCCTCTGATACATCGAGCTGTAAGGAGTTTGTAGAAACGGAACCGCTTCGGATCAACCGCCCATCCATGGAGAATACTTGCCAAGAATGCGATGCGTTTTTATCAGGAAAAACAACCTGAAATATTCCCTGGGTTGGATTTGGATAAACGAGCAAGGGTTGATTTTGCACCTCTTCAATCTGCACAGTTCCACAAACAATGGGGCGAATGGCCAACGAAATGGGTGATTCGAATGTTTCAGCAGCACTGAATTCAAACCATTGTTCCGAATCATTTTTCAACCAGGCGCTGTTCACGTTAACGGAATCAATCTGATTCGAATAAACGGCCATGGTGTCTTCCGGTATGTCGCTGGTAAAAAAGCCGACATAGAAATTCCCGGTTACGATTGGACTGCCGGGGATGATTACATCCGTGAATGAGAAATTATCGACATTGTTGATGATCTGATCATATGAAATAAGTGCTTCCCCTATGAGAACACCTGGGCTACCCAAGGGACTTACCCCCGAATCGTCCCATACGGCAACACGCAATGAGCTTGATCCGGAAGCGGCAAACGCATAAGCAAAATCAAAACGAATTGCGTCCACTGTGCTGGGTTCTGCAACAAAATGCTTATCGGCAAAAGCTAAATCACCACGAGAATTCGTTCCGGTGAAGAACCCGGTATCGGTTGGTACGATTTCATTTGATAAATAATAGACCAGTCCATCTCCACCCACAATATTATTGAGTGTATCGCATTCTTGAACAATCGGTGGCGTTTGACAGCCCAATGAAAACGGAATACTGGAACGAATGCCGTTGAGCGTGGCAAGCATTCGGTTTTTCTGTCCGGCAGTGAAAATATTCATGCAATTATCATCGGTGTAGTCCATGAAATTCATGAACATATCACCACCATTCCCGCAAGAATTTGTGGTTAAAGCGGGGCACCCGAAATTGGGACCGCTTTGATTGGGCGTATCGTTGACCTGATCTGTACCCGCACATGGATCAGAGCTGTTTTCATCATCGCCCCAGGTATGAAGCAAATTGAGCCAATGACCCACTTCATGCGTGGCAGTCCTGCCTTTGTTATAGGGGCCTTGCACATTTCCGGTGCGACCGAAATGCTTGTAAACGATAACCACACCATCTTCATCGGGAGAGGAAGTGGCAGGCAACGTAGCAAACCCAATGACCGGATTTGCCAGGTTGCATACCCAAATATTGAGGTACTTATCGTTGGGCCAGGCATTTTTCCCACCTGTAGCTGCATGCTTAACAGCACCACCCAAAGGAAATGTAACAGCAGTGGTTGGTGTGCGGGTGATGCCATTTGTAGGCTGATTGTTAGGATCGCGTTGTGCCAAACAAAACTGTATTTCACAGTTGGCTGCAACACCTTGAAATGCAGCTGGTGTTTGAGAAGCATCTGCATTTAATCGAGCATAATCTTCATTTAGGACGTCAATCTGGGATTGTACCTGACTGTCGGAAATATTTTCACCGGAAGCATTGTAAACCACATGCACCACCACCGGAATCGTAATCACCGCTCGTGAACCATCCTGCCCATGAAGTGTGATCCAGTCGCGGATTTGACTTTCTATGAGTAGCCGGTTTTGTTCTAGTTGAGGAGTATTCTGAACAGATGTTGCGTATAATTCCATTGTACCACAGCTGCGTTGAGCCTGCACGGGCAACACAAGTACGAACATCAAAAAGGCAAAAAGAAACTTCATAAAGAGAGTATGTTTTCGGTTATTCAGGTTATACTTCTCATTGGAGAAAGCAAATTGAATAGGTATACGAATTTACAGAAAGGTGGTTTTATAGCCGTGACAAACTTTCGGAGTTGTGAACATGGCGCTGTTTCCTGTTTCTTTGTGGAATGGCATACAGGATTTTATTGGCGGAAGATGAAGAAAGTCTGCGTGAGGTCATTGAACTGAACCTTGAACTCGAAGGATATCAGGTGGTTTCGGTAGAAGATGGACGCGCTGCGCTCGATAAAGCTTTGAATGAGCGATTTGATCTGATTATGCTCGATGTGATGATACCTCTCGTTGATGGATTCGCCGTGTGTGAAAAAATACGTCTCGAAAATCAGGAAGTTCCAATCATTTTTCTCACTGCCAAAAACACAAGTACTGACCGGGTGCAAGGTCTTCGATTGGGTGCAGATGATTATTTGTCAAAACCGTTTAATCTGGAAGAGTTGCTTTTACGGGTGCAGTCCTTGATTAAACGTGGAATTGACCGATCACGTTCGGCCAAAGAAATTTCTGAATACCATTTTGGCGAGAATCGCATCGATTTCTCCCGATATGAAATCAAAACCTTTCGTGGAGAGACAATTACCTTGTCGAAAAAAGAAATTCAGTTATTGAAACTTCTGATAGACCGCAAAGGGGAAGTGGTATCGCGTAGACAGATATTGGAGAAAGTCTGGGGATATGATATTTTTCCCTCAACCCGTACCATTGACAATTACATCCTAGCCTTCCGTAAATATTTTGAAAAGAATCCGAGAGAACCCGAGTTCTTTCATTCGATCCGAAGTGTTGGCTATAAATTCACCGAAGAGATCAT
The DNA here is from genome assembly GCA_943333015.1 of Chitinophaga pinensis. GTDB lineage: Bacteria > Bacteroidota > Bacteroidia > M30B66 > M30B66 > CALQRR01. Next base: position 8,262 of record CALQRR010000031.1, read on the forward strand.
CGACTAACCATAAACAAGCGCGGTCCCTCCTGCCCTGCTGCATGTACATTTAGAAAATAAACACCGGCTGCAAGGTCCGGGAATTCCAATTGCTGAGATGGAGCTCCAGAGAGAAACTGCTTGAAAAGTACTCTTCCGGAAGGATCAAAAAGGGAAACCTGAGCAGCCGTTTCAATGCCTTCTAAAGTGATCAATCCACTGTTCCAAGGCTGAGGAAAGACGCGAAATTTCAATCGTTCGGTTGCTTCATTTAAGCCAACATTGGTAAAGAATACATTCGCTGATAAAGCAGAACATCCCGATGCATTTTCGACCATTACAGAATAGTTACCTGGCATACTTGGTTCGAAAGAAATTACATTATCACTTCCGCTCATCACCACACCATCGAGCAGCCAAATCCAGTCTATTCCAGCACCCGGATTAGAAAATAACTCTCCGGTAACCGGATTGAAAAAGACCGAAGGAACTTCTGGATTGTTTGCAATCAAGACGTTTTGAAATGCAGAGAAAGCAACACAGCCAGCATCATTGCGAACTTCCACTTGGTATGAACCAGAAGCCGATGTGGTGATGGCAGAACCATTGGAACCAAAAAGCTGCGAGCTATTGGCATACCATTGCTGAAACGGAGCCGGATCAATAGAGAGCAGAATGGAATCTCCCGCACAAGCGAGTGAATCTGAAAACTGAATAACGGGTGCTTCCGGAGAGGCAAAAACAATTACTGTATCAGTGTTGGTAAATGAAAGGCCGACTTGTGTTCCTATCGTATAGGACCCATAGCCTTCGTTGGTGTTGAAATTGAACGTTCCGGGCGCTGTGACTTGGAAAATTGCCGTTCCAAGATCGTCGTTGGAAGTAATTAGGTCCTCATCAAAAAAAGATAAACTGAAAGAAGGTTCGTTAATGACATAACTCAAATCCGATTGCGAAAAAGCAGTTGTGTTATCAATCGTTCCGCTTTGTTGAGAGGAGGAACCCACCGTATATTGAAAAAAGATATCTGGAGATCCTGTGCAGGTTCCGATAAACGGAATGGACGGCTCTTCCAAATCACCACACCAATTAGAACCGGTTGCATTGAATGTAACACTTTGCAGGACGTAATTGAGTAAATCTGTTTGCAGACTTACCGTATAGGTATCGGGAATTTGGTACAGCTGAGCAGCTGGGATAAAATCGGTAGAGGTATTTCCATTCCCGAAATCCC
>CALQRR010000032.1 GCA_943333015.1 Chitinophaga pinensis
GCACCTTGCTGGCAAACCCTTATCTCCTTTTCAGTATAAGGATAAAGGATCGATGGCTACCGTTGGCAGAAATAAAGCGGTTGTAGATCTGCCTTCGTTTAGTTTCGGCGGATTCTTTGCCTGGTTGGTCTGGATGTTCTTGCATTTGATGTTACTGGTAGGCTTCCGAAACCGGGTAGTTGTTTTTGTCGACTGGATGTGGAACTACCTCTCTTATGAACGGGCGCTTCGTTTGATTGTCCGCAAATATGACCCCAAGCTTACTCCCGAGGAAGAATAACCCGAAACGTACTGCCGACTCCGACGGTCGACTCCAATTCAATACGTCCCCGGAGGTTCTCAACCAGATTTTTTACGGTGTTAAGCCCGATCCCAGTGCCTTTTTTACCAAACCGATCTTGCTTAGCCACTATTTGCATCATCCCGAAAATACGGCAATGTGAGGCTTTGGGTATACCCAAGCCATTGTCGATCACCTCAAAAATTATTTCCGAAGGACTTTCGGCTACTATGATGTGAATTTGCCCTTCGGTCTTGTCGTTATATTTGATGGCATTGCCTATCAGGTTCTGTAAAATCTGATGTAGAATGGTAGGATCGGTGGTGATTTCAGACACCTGAATGTCCATGGAAATCTGAATATCATTGGGCGGACTGCAAAAGTCAATCAGGCTTTTAACATAATATGCCATCTGAATCAGTTGCGGACGATACGCTGCCTGACCCTCAATTGCATGTGTGAGCATTCCATCCACAAGCACGATTGCCTGATGGGCTTTACTCTTGAGCTGCAGCAATCCATTTCTTGAAACATCATTGAGCGATTCCTGATTTTGTTTCAAAACGAAATCAGATAATGCGGAAATGGCATTGAGGGGTGAGCGCAAATCGTGTGAGACCAAATGTGCGAAACGGCTTATCTCCAGATTTTTAGTCTGTAACTCTTGCTGAATCACTTCGAGTTCTATAACCTTCTTGCGGAGTTCCATATGTGTAACAACTTGATCAGACAAAGCTGTCAATGCTTTCATTTGTTCCAACGAAAGGGCATTGGGCTTTTGATCAATAACACATAAGGTGCCGAGCGCCTTACCATCGGATGTAACGAGGGGCGCTCCTGCATAAAAAACCACATGCGGATCGCCGGTGGTCAGTGGATTGTCAAAAAAACGTTCATCTTCTCGCGCATCGCCGACAATAAATACGTCCTCCGGATTGAGAATGGCATGCGCACAAAAAGCAATATCGCGGGGTGTTTCTGTTGCAGCAAGTCCATGGTGCGATTTGAACCATTGCCGATCGTGATCGATAAGTGAAACAAGTGCGATGGGGGTGCCGCAGATAAATGCCGCAAGCGCTGTTATCGTGTCATATTCTGGCTCCGATAACGTATCAAGTATTTGATAGAGATCAAGACTGGCTTGTCGTTCAAGTTCATTTTCAGGGATAGCGGCAACTTTCATCAGACAAAAAAAAATATCCTATTGGGGTCGTCAAATTATCAGAAACGAAAAAAAATACTGCAATAATCGTTCAGCAATAAATCTTGTTGCACATTCTTTATTAAGCTATACGTAGCAATACTCCAACAGTTATATTATGTTTTTATTTCCAACAAAGGCGAACGAACTAGGGTCCATAGGGAAGCTCCAATCCAACATACAACAAGGAGACTGCCCCACAGAGGAAAAACAGAAAACTTAAAAATCAAAAAAAGGGCGCATGCAGGGAGACGTAGCAATTCAGCCTTTCGGGCATAAGATCGCAGCTCAAGGAGCCATCCGAAAATTATAATCGAGGCCAAACACAAGAGAATTGCAGGAGCTGTTTCGGAAAGTGGTAACTGAGCACTTTTGAACAATAAGAGTGACGCGACTCCCAGAACGACACTAAACTGAATAAGCACATACCACTTCATCTGGGCAGAGGCAGGATAATCGAATTTGTGAAATGACGTGCGACTAACAGCGGTAGGATAATCGGGGCCACCATAAGCTTGGGGTTTCCATCCAGGTGGTTCAAAAAACAACAGAAATTTATCTTTCCAAAGATGAAAATGCTTTGACATTCGGAACAAATCAAACCAATATTTCAGGTTTGCTTGTAAAGGATCCCAAGAACGGAGTGGCGTGGTAACACCATAGACAGGTGCTTCCTCTTCCCGTTGAAAAGTCCCAAACAGCCGATCCCAGATAATAAGCGTTCCCGCATGATTTTTATCAATATACTTTGGATTACTTCCGTGATGTACCCGATGATGAGATGGCGTATTAAAGACATATTCGAACCAACCCATATTCCTAATTAGCTCCGTGTGAATCCAAAATTGATACAATGTATTGAACGCGATGACAGTGATGGTCATAAGTGGATCGAATCCCAAAATGGCCAGCGGAAGGTAGAACAGAGAAGAGAAGAATCCTTGAAACCAGGATTGGCGAAGAGCAACCGTCAGATTATACTCTTCACTTTGATGATGAACAATGTGGGTAGCCCAAATGGCATTGATTTCATGACTGAGCCGGTGAAACCAGTAATAACAAAAGTCGACCGAAATAAAAAGAATCACCCACCAGATGCCGGTTTGCGGAATGGTAAAAAAACGTGTGTGTTCGAAAAGCCAGTAGTAAAAAAAGAACAGGGCCGTTTTAAAGAAAATACCTGTGAGTTGTTGCCCGATGCCGCAGCTAATATTGGTAATGGCATCGCTAAACCGGTAGAGTTTTAAGCCTTTCCACGACGACCAGGCCAGCTCTAATCCAATCAACACAAAAAAAACGGGAACCGAAAGTGCGATATAGTTTGTTGCCATGATGAATCAGTGTGTGATGCGTTGTTTGCAAGCCCGTTTAAATAGTAACAGCCCTATCGGTAAAAGCACTAATGCTATGGCTGCATGGAGCCCGGCATCAGGACCAGATCCGGCGTTGTCGGTAGTAATTGGAAGCAAGCCCTGTTGATTCAGGTAGTAGGCCAGCACCGCCAGTCCATTGTTGGCAAAGTGAGCAGCAACCGAATACCAGATCGATCCGGACCAATAGAACAGATATCCCAAAAAGGCACCAATGAGAAAACGTGGAAGAAAGCCAAAAAACTGAAAATGGATAAAACTGAAGACAAACGCCGTTATCCAGATGGCCAGATGCGGCTTTCCCGTCCATTTGGTAAACATCGGCTGTAAGGTGGCACGAAAGAGCAATTCTTCCCCCAGCGCAGGAATCAACGCCATGATGAGTAGTGAAAGCAGCAAATCCGAAACGCTAGGCATGGTGAGAAATAATTCTGTCAAACGCCCGGCCTGATCTTCTTGTGCACGCATCCAATTGCCCAAAGGCTGAAGAAATTCGGGGAAAACCAACAAATTGTTAAAGGTTGACAACAGGTTGATCAAGGGCAGTTGAATCCACATCAATAACATCGCTCCTAAGAACAAGTGAAGCAATGGTTTGCCTTGAAGAAACAAGCCTTGTCGTAAAGGAATTCCGCGCAAATAAACGAGCATCACGGGAGGGAAAAGAAAAATTCCGCAAGCGGAGAGTAACTGACTTAACTGTAATAAAACGAGCGCGCCCGGTTGAGAAGGATCTTGAACCAAGGAATTCATCTCAGGGATAGAAAATCCAAAAACAAGCACCCCCATGACAACCGACAAAAAAGAGGCCATCGAAATACCGGTAATACAGAGAATAAGCAGCCAAATAAATTGCCGCGTAGGCCCTGCGTCCTGTAAATTGGGTGGATAGAGTTGAAAACGTGAATGCGGCATGAATACGTTTAAAAGAAGAACAAGGCTGTCAGGCGAATGTAAAAAAGAAAATCCTGCAGATATGTCGATTACAAACTTAACAGAATTGGCTGATGTGGCGGAAGATGCGGGATTTATACCTATTTTTGCCGGCTGAAAGAACATGGTAAAAATCGGAAATATAGAGTTGGGTGAATTTCCATTGCTGTTAGCACCAATGGAAGATGTGAGTGATCCTCCGTTTCGTTTGGTTTGCAAGCAATACGGTGCCGATATGATGTACACCGAGTTCATCTCTTCCGAGGGCCTCATTCGGGATGCGGTGAAGAGCAAGAAGAAGCTGGATATTTTCGAATATGAACGTCCTATTGGCATTCAGCTTTTCGGAAGTGATATTGATTCTATGCGGGAAGCCGCAGAGATTGCTGCTGCTGCTGAACCCGATTTGATTGATATCAATTACGGTTGTCCGGTAAAAAACGTGGCCTGTAAAGGAGCCGGCGCAGCCTTGCTACAAGACATTCCAAAGATGGTGTCGATGACCCGGGAGATTGTCAATTGCACCTCGTTGCCCGTGACGGTAAAAACCCGACTCGGCTGGGACGACACTACCAAGAACATCATTGAAGTGGCGGAACGCCTGCAGGACATTGGAATTCAGGCGCTCACCATACATGGTCGCACACGGGCGCAACTGTATAAAGGTCCGGCCGAATGGCAACTCATTGGAGAAGTAAAAAACAATCCACGCATTCGGATTCCGATTTTTGGGAATGGAGATGTTGACTCCCCAGAGAAAGCCATCGCGATGAAAAATCAGTTTGGTGTAGACGGGGTGATGATAGGACGGGCGAGCATTGGCTATCCGTGGATTTTTAATGAAATCAAGCATTTCATGCGCACGGGTGAACATCTTGCCCCACCAACAATTGCGGATCGTGTAAACGTGTGCCGCACCCACTTGGATGCATCCATCGAATGGAAAGGTCCTGTTTTAGGGATTATTGAGATGCGTCGTCATTACACCAATTACTTCAAAGGCATTCCGCATTTTAAGGAATACCGCATGCAACTGGTCACTTTGCCTACCTATTCTGACGTTCAGGCGGTATTGCAAGAGATCGAAACGGTGTTGGGAAATCTCCCTGCCGAAACACTTATGTGATTATGCTTCAACAACCTGTGAACAAAACCGAACTGGAAACGCTGGGCGAATTCGGATTGATAGCGCATCTGACAAACGGATTTTTGCTTCAGAATGAGAGCAGTAAAAAAGGCATTGGGGATGATGCAGCGGTGTTGCATTACGGCGATCGGGATGTGCTGGTAACAACCGACATGCTGCTCGAGGGTATTCATTTCGATTTGGCCTACATGCCTTTAAAGCATCTGGGTTATAAAGCAGCCGTTGTAAATTTTTCGGACATCTATGCGATGAATGGAAAGCCGGAACAACTCACGATTGCCTTGGCCTGTTCGAGTCGATTTCCGGTAGAAGCGCTGGAAGATTTGTATGAAGGTTTTGCCTTGGCGTGTAAGAATTACGGGGTGGATTTGGTGGGTGGCGACACGACCTCTTCCCGTTCCGGATTGGTATTGAGTCTGACAGCTATTGGAAGTGTTGAAAAAGGAAAAGCTATTGGGCGTGACGGTGCAAAGAAAGGCGACCTGCTGGTGGTTTCAGGTGATTTAGGCGGTGCGTATGTTGGATTGCAGTTATTGGAACGTGAGAAATCCGTGTTTCTGGATCATCCTGATGCACAACCCGATTTGGAAGGTTACGATTACATTCTGGAGCGTCAGCTGAAACCGGAAGCCCGAAGGGATATTGTTGAATTACTTTCTGAAATGGGTGTTACACCAACGTCCATGATTGATATTTCGGATGGATTGAGTTCTGAGATTTTGCATTTGTGCAAGAATAGCGGAGTAGGGTGTGCACTATATGAGGAGAAAATCCCGATCGACCCAACGACGTATAACATGGCCCGCGATTTTGAAATGGATCCAACGGTGTGTGCCTTGAGTGGCGGGGAAGATTATGAGTTGATGTTTACCATCAGTCAGAATGATTTTGAAAAGATCAAGAACAACATGCTCGTTTCCATTATTGGTCACATGACCGATGCGGTTCAAGGAGCTGTTTTGATTGACAAAAGTGGCGGTGTTCATCCGTTGACGGCCCAAGGATGGAACAGTTTTAAACCCAACAGCCCGGATCAGGCGGAAGAGCATTGAGTGACCGGAAGGATGTGCATCTTGACGTGTGAGGAGGTTTTTCGGGAAACCGAAATGTGGAGGCACGTCTGAAACACGCAGCTCATTAAATTCACAAGGCAAACGTTTAACGCGAGTTGCGCGAAGGATTGAAGGGAGCTCCTGCGACCTGAAAGCCTGACCTGACAAAACCGGAGCTTTGGCGGAGGTGTTGGTCAGGGCGCGCCCAAAATCAAAGCACTTTTTCGTAGGCAAATTCCTGAATGGCGGTGAAGCACTCTTTTTCCTGTTCGATAAAGCCGGCGTGACCGCACTGTTCGATCACGACTAGTTTGGCATTGGGAACCTGGCGGTGCATTTCTTCTATCCGTTCGAGCGGGATGAGAAAATCGTCCTGGCCGGCGATGAACAGAATCGGATACTTGGCATTTTTGAGCATTTTAGTTCGGTCGGCGCGGTCGCGCATGCCCCGGATTGCTGCGATGATGCCTTCTTTGGGTTGCTTGGCCGCAATCTTCACCAATTTAAAAATCCGTTTACTGGCTTTAGCGCCGCTGCGCTCGAAAAACAGGTTGGGAATAACGGATGTGATGTACTTCATCTTGTGCGCATCGGCTGCTTTGATGGCGCGTTCCCGGTCGTTCTGACGCTCTTTGGTATCGGCAAACGAGATGGAGCTGAAGAGTACCAGACCGCGGACTTTATCGGGAAAGGTTTCGGCAAACGCGAGTGCAACATACCCGCCCATGGAATGTCCGACGAGGAGTGCTTTTTCCACTTTTTCGGCTTCCAGAACGGCACGCACGGTATCGGCCATGAATTCCATGCTGTGCACCTCACCAAAAACGGAGGATTTTCCATGCCCTGGCAGATTGATGCGGATGACCCGAAACCGGTTGCTCAATTTGCAGGAATACTGTTTCCAGATTTTGGCACTTTCCATGTGACCGTGCAGAAAAACGATGACAGGGCCTTGTCCTTCTACTTTGTAACGGATTTCTCCGTTTGAAAACGCGATTTGCATGGAGTGGTGTTTCGGAGCGCAAAATACATTTTTTCATCGTGGAATGTTCCGCCCCAATGTTACGTTTTAGGCGCAGGCTGCAGAAAATGCAAGGCCAAAGAAACTCGGAAATCGCACTTGCGGAAATGCCTTCAGTTCGCGTCCTTTGCAGCCCCGGAAATGAAATTTTCCGAACACATTCATCGCCTCATTCTCATACTATGAACAAGATCAAAGTCGCTAATCCGGTCGTTGAACTCGACGGAGATGAAATGACCCGAATCATCTGGCATTTCATCAAGGATAAACTTATCCTTCCCTACATGGACATCGATATCAAGTATTTCGATTTGGGTATGGAGCACCGCGATGCCACCAACGATCAGGTGACTATTGATGCTGCCGAGGCGATTAAGAAATACAATGTGGGTATTAAGTGCGCCACGATCACGCCCGATGAGGAGCGTGTGAAAGAATTTGGTCTGAAGCAGATGTGGAAGAGCCCGAATGGCACTATCCGTAACATTCTCGATGGAACGGTTTTCCGTGAGCCAATCGTGTGTAAAAACGTACCGCGTTTGGTTCCAAACTGGACGGCTCCGATTTGCATTGGCCGTCATGCGTTTGGCGATCAGTATCGTGCAACCGATTTCCGCACATCTGGAAAAGGAAAACTGACGATTAAATTTGAAGGCGAAGACGGACAAGTGATCGAGCATGAAGTTTACAACTTCAAAGGCGATGGCGTTGCACTGGCGATGTACAATACCGATGAGTCCATTCGTGGATTTGCCCGTGCGTGTTTCAACCAGGCAATCAGCAAAAAATGGCCCCTGTACTTAAGTACTAAAAACACCATCCTAAAAAAATACGATGGTCGTTTCAAGGATATCTTCGAAGAGATCTATCAGGCAGAATTCAAAGCAACGATGGATGCTGCAGGCATTACCTACGAGCACCGTTTGATCGATGACATGGTGGCATCGGCGTTGAAATGGAATGGCAATTTTGTTTGGGCATGTAAAAACTACGACGGTGACGTACAAAGTGATACTGTTGCTCAAGGTTTTGGTTCGTTAGGTTTGATGACGTCCGTATTGGTTACGCCAGATGGAAAAACGATGGAAGCAGAAGCAGCTCACGGAACGGTAACGCGTCACTTCCGGATGCATCAGCAAGGCAAAAAAACCAGCACCAACCCAATCGCCAGCATTTTTGCATGGACACGTGGTTTGGAGCATCGCGGCCGTTTGGACAACAACCAAGAGCTTATCAACTTCTGCCAAACGCTTGAAAAAGTATGTGTAGATGTGGTGGAAAGCGGCAAAATGACCAAAGATTTGGCCGTGTGTATTTATGGGAACAAGGTCAGCGAAGGCCAGTACCTCCATACCGAGGACTTCCTGGAAGCTTTGAATCAGGAACTTCAATCACGTTTGGGAGCATAATTTAATCCCGATTCAGCAAACTCTTTATACCTCGACTTCGGTCGGGGCTTTTTTGTTTTAGCACCGCATATCTTTCACCATCCACTGAAGGGTGACTTTCCCATTCCAGTGATTTTCTTCCAGCGTATAACACACATCCACCGGAATACCGCGTGAAAATGTGGGTTGCATCTCGGCCATCCCAAACGCAATGGCATCATAAAAAGGCTGTCCGGGTTTGCCGAGTTTCAGTTTGAGGTGATGCGTTCCCACAATGCGGGCATTCCCATCATCGAGCAGGTGCGGCGTCATAAAAACGGGCGCCATATTTCCAGGGCCAAAGGGAGCAAACTGTTTCAGGATGCGGTAAAACTTTGGATGGATGTCGGAAGGCTCTAGTTCCATATCAATCTCCACCTCCGGAATCAGAGATGCTTCCTGAATACTCCCGGCAACGATCTCCTCAAAACGGAGACGGAAAGCTTCCACATTTTCGAGCGGCATGGTCATACCGGCGGCGTATTTGTGTCCGCCAAACTGCTCCAGCAAATCAGCGCAGGCCGAAATGGCTTCATGCACATCAAATCCTTTCACAGATCGGGCACTCCCGGTCGCTTTTCCATTCGATTCGGTGAGAATAATGGTCGGCCGGTAATACTTTTCCATCACCCGTGAAGCAACAATTCCAACTACGCCCTTGTGCCAATCGGCCTTAAATAAGACGGTACTTCTAGCTTCCCGGTTATTTTCGTTCGAATCGAGTATGGCCAAAGCTTCCATCGTCATCAGCTGATCAAGGTCTTTTCGCCTAACATTTTGGATATTGATGTGCGACAAAATCTCTTCTGCCGTTGCTTCGTCCTCGGTAATGAGCAACTCAACAGCTTTCTTACCATGGTCAATTCGTCCGGCGGCATTGATGCGGGGTGCAGCTGTAAACACCAGATCCGAAATACTGAATTCTTTGGTGGGATTGCTTTGTGCACCTTCTTTGCC
>CALQRR010000033.1 GCA_943333015.1 Chitinophaga pinensis
GCGGTTATTATTTTGGGATAAACGATTATGTAGATGCCTCCATTCGCGGAAACATTTACTCTCGTGGTTCTTGGGGACTCAGTGCCGGTTCGTCCTATAACTATCGTTACCACTACAACGGAAACCTCGATCTACGTTTTTCCAAAATCCTTCAAGGCGATCCCGAATTGCTCGGCTCTTCGGTCAATAAAGATTTTTTCATCACCTGGAAACATAGTCAGGATCCAAAATCGCGTCCCAATTCCCGCTTTTCCGCTTCTGTGCAGGCTGGATCCAGCAATTACAACAAGCTCAACTCTTTCAACGCCAATAACATCGTTGCCAATACCTTCCAGTCGAGTATCTCTTACGCCAAGACATTCGCTAATACGCCCTTTAACCTTGTGCTCAGTGCCGGGCACAGTCAGAATACGGCCACCCGAATTGTAACGCTTTCGGCTCCCGATCTTCAGGTAAATATGAACCGCTATTACCTGTTCAAACGGAAAAATCCCATCGGCACACAACGCTGGTATGAAAAGCTGGGTATCACCTACACCATGCAAAGCCGCAACACCATCACACAGGCAGATTCGCTTTTTGGACGACCGGGCTGGACACAGAAATTCAACAACGGTGTGCAACATCAGATTCCGATTTCCACCTCGGTTCAGTTTCTAAAATTCTTCACTTTTTCGCCAGGGATTAACTACACGGAGCGTTGGTATTTCAACACCATCGCTAAACGCTTTGATGAAACCACCGGCACAGTTGTTACCGACACCATCCGCGGGTTTAAATCCACCCGAGAATGGAATGCCAATGCCAATGTCAGCACCCGTTTGTATGGCTTTCTCAAAGTGGGGAAAAACACCATCCGTAATGTCATGACGCCTCAGGTTAGTTTTCGCTACCAACCCGATTTCAGCACCCGTCGTTATGGGTTTTATGGCGATAACGGAACCGTTGGATCGTATTCGCCTTACGAGCAAGGAGTGTATGGACAACCTTCTGTAGGCCGCCAAGGAACTGTTGGGCTGAGTTTAAATAACAACCTCGAAGCCAAGGTGCGCTCCCGCCGCGATACCACCGGAACGGGCCTTCGGAAAGTAGTACTTCTCGATGCATTCAATCTGGCAACAGCCTATAACATTGCCGCCGACTCCCTGAATTGGCAAAATGTATCGCTCAGCGCTAGGACGAAACTGTTCCGGAAACTGGATGTGGTGTTTAGTAGCAATTACGATCTGTACGCGTACGACACCACGCTCAAAAAACGTATCAATACATTCGAAATTGATAAAACCGGTCGACTGCTTCGCCCAGTCAATACCAACCTTGCCTTAACAACCACGCTGGCTTCGGGTAAAAAACAATCGCTCACGTCCAATGCAGGCACTGATGAAGAACGTGTGGACATTTCCCGGAATGCAAATAGCTACGTTGACTTCACCATTCCCTGGTCGATCAATGCGGGATTTGTATTAAGTAAGACTACTGCTGGTAATAAGATCGTGAACAATCAAGTAGTGAATGTGAGCGGCGATCTCAACCTGACACAAAAGTGGAAAGTCGGATTCAGTACCGGCTATGATTTTTCACAGAAAACGTTTTCGCTCACCACCGTCGATATTTTCCGCGATCTGCATTGTTGGGAGATGCATTTCAACTGGATTCCGTTTGGATTCCGTCAGAGTTACAATTTCACCATCAATGTGAAATCGTCCATGTTGCAAGATCTTAAAGTGAACCGCCGTCGTCAGTGGTTCGATCTTCAAAATCAGTAATCAAATCACCCAGTCGGCCGTTCCGTCAGGAAGTATGCGGTAACACGCCAGTCGCTGTGTACGGTAAACGCAGTAATCTGTTATGACCACATTTTCTTGCTGCACCGCCGGAGTTCCTTTCTGACAATAATGCCCATGAACCACTAGTGGTGCGTTTTCCGAATAGGGAAGAAATGCCGGATAAAACCGCTCTGGAAGCAGTTCCTTTGCCGCAGGAAGCAGCATGTCATTTGGTTTCAGAAAGAGTACTTGCGCCAGTGTTTTGCCCTGCGGGTTTTGCCAGTAACGAATGCGCGGTTTTATCCAAGCATCTTCCAGTTCGAATTTTATCTGAATGCCAAACGTGAGTCGGTGAATGGCTGCAACAATTGGATGTTCCGGGTCGCTGAAAAGATTCCAATGCGCCTCCGAAAGCACAAAACGATTTCCAGTGTATGCACGCAGCAACTCGATGGCATCTGTATCCCAACAGGCATGTACCAAGCGGAAATCCGGACGATCAATCAGCACCGGAATCGTCTTCATCCAGTTCAGATACTCGTTGAGTAACTCCGGCTTCCCCGAAAATTCCTCCAAGGTTGTGGCAAAAAGTTTTTCGTAATTCTGCGCATGGGGATACACCCGTTCATCCGTTCCTGCTTGGCGGAGATGATACAACACAAACATATAATCGTGATTGCCCATCACCAGCTCTGCGCTTCCTGCTTGCTGCATTGCCCGGACAATTTCCAGTGAACGGATATTTTCGCAGCCCCGGTTAATCAGATCGCCACAAAAAAATGCCCGTGCTTCGGGATGCTGGTAGGCGCCATTGGTGTGCACATACCCCAGTCGGAGAAGAAGTTGTTCCAGCAATGTGGCGTGCCCGTGAATATCGCCAATGAAATGAATCGTGTGTTTATTCATTTATGCATGCTGGTGTTTATGGCGATGCAGGATTCTGCGATAATGCAGCCATTCATAGGTGATGCTCAGCGCTAATAAGAGAATCGGCAGACAAATTAACCAGGCAATGGATTCAAGATAAATCGTACCCGTTTTTCCAAATGAAATGGTGCCCCAAGCCGCAAGTCCAAACAAACCTAGTGGTAAGGTTCGATACCAAAGGTATTCTCTTCGGGCTGAAAGCCATGTGGAGATATCGCCACGTTTGACTTGTCTGTTAAGCTTCTGAGCAACCGTTTGTAAGGCGGAATGATAGATGCTGTAAAGCGCGTAGAAAACCATCGCCGGCGGGAAAAATAATACCACAGCCATTAATCCGGCAATACTCATAAGCAGAAATGCGGCTATCAGAAAAATGGCTCCGAAGAGTAATCTGAAAAAGCGAAACAAGGCAAAAGCAACACCGCTGAGCCGGTCTTCTCCGGGGTAATGTCGTTCGATGAGTTCTTCATACCAACGTCCAATGAGCACGGTGGGCGAAAATGTCCAGCGAAACATCCATTTACGTCCGTCTTTTTTGCCCATCAGTAGCTGAAAAAGCTTTATCACATTGTCGAATTCTTTCACCAGTGGTGCATCCACAATTTTCGGTGGAGGCGGAGGTGGCCGTCGTTCCCGTCGAACGATGGGGTCGGTGGCGCGCTGTGATTCGGGGGCGTTTATCACCGCTTCGGGTTTCCTCAAAAGTATTTCACTGGCTTGTCGGGCTGCAATAAACCGCTTCGATGCCTGTTCCCGTAAATGCTCTTCGCGCTGCAAATCGGGATGGTACAACTTGGCCATTCTGCGAAATGCTTTACGCACATCGTCATGGCTGACAGGCAGTTGTAAATCAAGTACGGCGATTGCTTCGCGAATTGTCATCGGGTGTTAAACTACTGCAACCGATTGATTGTTGTGTGGTCGGTTGCGCATTTCGTGGCGCAAATTTACATTACCTTTCGGCATTCTTCTTTTTCATGAAACTTACGCCTGCCCGCACTCTGGCCGAACTGGCCGAACTCATCAACGCCCGCTACTCCGGAAACCCGGATCACCTCGTTACCGGCATCAACGAAATACATAAAGTTGAGCCCGGCGATCTCTCGTTTGTGGACCATCCAAAGTATTACGACAAATGCCTCCAATCGGCCGCCACAACCATTCTTATCAACAAAGAAGTGGAATGTCCTCCGGGAAAAGGCTTGCTGTTTAGCGATGATCCTTTCCGGGATTATAACTTCTTGGTCGATTTTTTCCGTCCCTTTCAACCCGCTAACGCCATGGTCAATCCAACGGCTAAAATCGGTCGGGGAACAATCATTCAACCTGGTGCTTTTATTGGAAACCATGTGGTGATTGGGGAAGATTGTCTCATTCATCCCAATGTGGTCATTTATGATCATTGCGTGTTGGGAGATCGTGTGGTGATTCATGCTGGCACCATCATCGGGGGAGATGCTTTTTACTTTAAACGCCGCCCCGAAGGATACGATAAAATGAAAAGCTGCGGTCGCGTTGTCATTGGGGATGATGTGGAACTGGGCGCGGGCTGCACCATCGACAAAGGTGTAACGGGCGATACGGTCATTGGACGCGGAACGAAATTCGACAACCAGATTCACATCGGACACGATACCGTTGTTGGGGAAGATTGCCTTTTTGCGGCTCAGGTAGGTGTTGCCGGCGTGGCAACGATTGAAAACAATGTCATCATTTGGGGACAGGTCGGCGTTTCAAAAGATCTGACCATTGGCGCAGGTGCTATTGTGCTGGCAAAAAGCGGTGTGGGGAAATCCCTGAAAGGAAATACCACCTATTTTGGTATTCCCGTTGCGGAGGCACGCGAGAAAATGCGGGATATGGCCAACATCAAACGGATTCCAGATTTGCTCGACACCGTCTATCACCGCAAGCAAGATGGGAAAGACAGCACGCATCAGGAGTCAACAGACAGTGCAGAATAATTACGTTCAGGGAAAGTGATCGATACCGTTAAAAGCACCAATGACCACCATTACCGGAAGCAGCTGTATGCGCTTTTGCAGGTGACCCGTGCCATCAACAACAACTTCTCCTCTGCCGATCTGTTCAGCATCTACGAATACATCCTTGGACATCAACTCGGGTTAACCAAGTTTGCGTATTGCAGCTTTGATGAAATCTGGCGTTGGCCGGTGTGTGTTGGGGCATTGCACGAAACACTCAGCATTCGACCTGAAACAGATTTAGCGCCTTTCACCGAAATGACCTTTCTCGCAGAGCAGGACAATCCTCAACTGCAAAATTTCGATTTGGTTGTTCCTGTGCAGCACAAAAATCATCCCTTGGCATATTTGCTCATCGGGGAATTGGATGTGAAGAACTTGAGCAAGGAGCGAAAATTCGACCTGGAATTTGTTCAAACGATCTGCAACATCATTGCCGTTGCAATTGAAAATAAACGCCTCTTTAAAGAAAATATTCAACAGGAAATGTTCCGTCGGGAACTCGCCATGGCCAAGGAAGTCCAGTCGATGCTCATTCCTTCGTCATTACCCAATGATGAAGTGGTCGATTTTGCGGCGTTTTATCAGCCACAGCGACAAGTTGGCGGTGATTATTACGACTGCATTCGGATCAACGAGGAGGAGTTGATTTTTTGCGTAGCCGATGTGTCCGGAAAAGGGATTTCAGCGGCCATACTCATGGCCAATTTTCAAGCGTATCTGCGCGCCATGGTTGCTATTCAGCCAGATATTGAAAAGCTGGTTTCTGATCTCAACGACAAAGTGGTGCAAAGTGCCAAAGGGGAGAAGTTTATCACCTTATTCATTGCGCACTATAATGCCCGGACGCGTGATTTAACATATGTAAACGCCGGGCACAATCCACCGGTCTTGCATACACCTCATGGAGTGGAAATCCTCAAACTGGGAACAACCGGGCTGGGCATGCTCGAAAAACTGTTTCGCCTCGAATCCGGTGTGGTGCAGATTCCTGCCGGATCGGTGTTGGTGTGTTATACCGATGGATTGGTTGAACAGGAGGATGATTCGGGCAGTGATTTTGGGATGGAACATTTGATCGAATTCATCGAACAGCATGCTGATCAAACTTCAGGTCAGCTCAACGAATCACTGGTAAAACACCTGGCCAGCTTCAAGGGCGATCAGCCCTATGTAGACGACATCGCGCTCCTTACGTGCCGCTTTCACTGATTTCCTTCGCCGGTGTTTCGGCTTCTGCGGCTTTTTCTTCCGGATTGTTGTGATACACATCCAACGCCACCAGCATCGCAATCATCGACCAGAACGGTGCGGAAGCCTTGTCCTGATCGAGGAAATTGTTGAGGAAACTGTGTAGGAAATACGTCGATAAGCCAACGAGAATCCCGATGGCTAGAAATTTCACCTCCTGAGATTTTGCCGTGATGTAAACCCGTCTGCCGGTAATCACCGTAAGTACTACAATCATGATGTAACACAACGAACCGATCAGTCCCGATTCGGCAAGTGGTCCGAGGTATTCGCTGTGTGCATTGCCCAGCGTACCGGCATTGGTGCTCACATACGTAAGCTCATACGAGCGTTGGTAAGGCGCATATTGGAAGCGATACGTTCCAGGTCCGAAACCGAGAATGGGCTTTTTCTGAAACATGCGCACCGCCGATTTCCAGCGGTTGATCCGTTCCAGATTGGAGGCGTCATTCTTTATGTTCGAAACCGATTTCAAGTGCTTGGCCAAATCTTGGGAGGAACTCTGTTTGTTACTCGAAACCTTTTGCATGATGTCATCCTGATAGTAAAACAACACCCCAAACGCGACACAAATTCCTGCCACCACCACGCGCCACTGAATACGCAGTAGAAAAATAAGGTAGATTCCGTATGCACCAGCAATACTCAGCCATGCGGCCCGTGTGTAGGAAACAATAATGCCGATGAAAATAATGCCGAAGAAAATCAACGAAGTGAAGCGCGATTCATTCGTATAGGATTTGTCGAAGGCGAAAACGAACATGACCGGCAACATCATGGCGATTACCGCACCGTATATGGTATGGTCTTTAAAAAACGGCTGCATCACCCAGTAAAGCGCGTTTTTATCCACGTTGTAGTGAAAAAACTGGATGATCGAATAAATGATCACCATGCTCAGCGGAATGGTGAACAACCAGATCCAAAATCGGATGTTTTCTTTTTTACGAAACACCTGACTTGCCACAAAGTAAAACGACACCACAAACCACAACCGTGCAATGGTAAACTTGATGGATACCAGCGGCATCGTGCTGGTGAGCGATGTGAGGATCATCCAGATCAGCATCAGAACAATAGCGATCGTTACCGGATGTCGGGTTATTCTTCGGTCGAAGCCACCTTCGAATAACAGCTTGAACAAAAAGACAAGCATGACTCCAAACAAGAGCGGCTCGGTGGGCAAGGTAAGCGCCGCAAATTCACTGAATTCCACCGTGAGTGAAAACGGGGTGAAAAACAAAATGAAATATACCAGCTTGTCTAAGGATACCAGTGCAGCAAAGAGAATAAGCACCACCACCGGAATCAGCGGCAGGATAAAAAACTCTTGCGTCAGAAGCCAGGAATTCAGCGCGATAAAAGCACTGACGATCCCATAAAACCAGGCCGATGGGCGGGGCAGTAAACGTGCAATACGATCATTCAAAACGGCTGCGGATTCGCTGAATGTTTTCGATAATGATGATCATAACAACGGCGAGCAAGAACGTTGAAAGTGTTGATACAACAACAATCAGCCAACGAATCGGATACGATTTCTTTTCAGCCTGACGCGCCACGTTGACCACAAATTTATGCGGGATTTTCTCCGTCGCATCTACTTTCGCTTCTTCGAATTTAGTCTTCAAACGACTCAGGGCTTCGCGGTCGTGTTCCATATCTTGCGTGATGGACGTGTACAAACCACCGTATTTCGCCAGTACAGCCATCTTCTCATCAATGGTCTTTGTAGCAGAAGCGCTTCCGGCCATCAAGGCTTTTCCGTATGCTTCGCTGAGGCGCTCCACCTGTGAGTCATAATCCAGAACGCCTAAATCGCGCAGCTTATTCAAGGTGTCTTCCCGGGCGTTGAGGTATCGGGTAAAATCGAGGTATTCTTTCTGAACAATGGCCAGTGCCTGGGATGCACGTTCGTGTTGCATCCGTGTTTTTACTGTGTCGAGCAGTGTGCAAATCTCGTTGGCAATATCTGCAGCCAACTTCGGATCTTCATCGAGTACATCCACCCGTACCGATAAATATTCGGTCCGGTTAAAGGAAATGTTCTCTTCAAACTTTTTGTTCAACTCTGTCATCGGATACCGCCCATCTTTCCGGATACGGTAATGCTCCATCAGGTTGTATTTCGAGATAAGGCGTTCGCGAATCTCATCCGAATTCAGGATCTGAAGCATCTGCTCCACCTGCTCCTCTTCCCCAAACTGGAGAATATTTTCCTTTTCAAACGAATTCTCACTCAATAGCGATTTCGAAATCGAGCTGTTCGTGGTCGGGAACATAATCACCGATGACTTAAAGCGCGGTTTGATAAAAAACTCGGACGAAAAAACCATGGAAGCGATCAGCGCGACCAATGTTGCGATCAGAATCGGCTTACGTTTTTTCCAGAGAAAGATCAACAAGTTTGTTGAATCAAACAGGCTTCCCGGTTGTGTTGACTCCATAGTGGATTAAGATGGTTGCATTTGTTTGCCCGCAAAAGTAGCATTTTCAGCGTATGTGCCTGCTTTAGCCGTATTTAAGAATCCGGAAGATTGATTTTACATGTAAAAGTCCGATCGCAAAAGCAAAGCCTGCCGCCGATAACGTAAACGCCAGAAACCCTATCATCCAGTTGCTAAAAACTTCGCGACTGATCCAGGCAAGCAGCACCACCGCGGGAATGAAAATACTCAGTTGGGTGATTAGCCGCACATTTACCTTGAACTTGAAAATCCGCTGGGCCAGATAGATCTGCAATACAGCTGTGCCAAACTGAGTAATTAAACTCGACAACGCAGCACCCTGCGCCATAAAAGTTGGAATCAGAATCACATTGAGCACCAGATTAAACACCATGCCCGATGCTGCCATGATGTTGAGCTGCATCAGATTGCCATTCGCGGTGAGCAATGTTCCAAAAATATACGAGAGGGACACGGCGATAAAACAGCCCATTAAAATGGAAAAAACCTGTGCCGATTCATGGGCATGTTCTGTATATAGCAGCGCCATCAAGTCCTCATTGTAAAAAATACAGGCCACCGTAATGACAATGGCCGGCGTGATTAATATGGTAAACGCCAACTTCACCAGTTGCTCCACCGATTCCTTGTGTTTGAGCATGCGCGAAAACATAGGAAGCAGCAAACCCGCAAACAAAAAGGAAATCATATTGGCCGAATCCAAAAGCCGGTAGGCCGATGCATAAATTCCGCTCTCAGTGGCACCATTCGGCAATAGGCGCTCAAGCATCACCGTGTCGATTCGGTTGTAAAACGTCATGAGTAATACCAAAATGGCAAACGGCAGACTCTTTTTTAATATGAGCAGAAAAAACGGTTTGTTCCAGGTGAGACGCTTGAAACGGGCTTTGTGAAACACAATGAAAAAGGTAATCACC
>CALQRR010000034.1 GCA_943333015.1 Chitinophaga pinensis
CCGTTCTGCTTTGGAGACCATCATTCTTTTGGACAATCAACGGATGAATCCCATAGACCGTGCAATTGCAGATCAGATTAAGGCAGAGTTATTCGATATCAGTCAAGTATTTGATCGGCATAGGGATGAAAAGAAAATACCTGAATCTGAAAGGTTTAGTTTGCGAAAAGACATCATTTTTATTGCCGTTCATGTCAATAAATTAAAGCAATCGGGTGCTCTTAGATCTCTCGCAACCACCGATTTCACCCGACTTGAAAGCTCTGTAAAGCAAATGAAATCGTTTACAGAGTACGCACCCAATTGGGTCATTCTGATTATTTCACTTTCTCTTGGAATTGGAACAATGGTGGGCTGGAAACGGATTGTTGTCACCATTGGAGAAAAAATCGGGAAAGAGAATTTGACGTATGCCCAAGGTGCGAGTGCAGGTTTTGTATCAGCAGGAACAATTTGGGTAGCCAGTATTACCGGCCTTCCGGTTAGTACAACCCAGGTGCTCTCTTCAGGTATTGCTGGTAGTATGGTATCTTCTAATGGAATAAAGAATCTTCAGGGGGGCACCATTCGGAATATTGCTATTGCTTGGCTGCTAACTTTGCCTGTCACGATGATTCTTTCGGGTGGATTGTATCTTATTTTCCGCGTCTTGTTTTAAGGACAATCAATTTTCGTCTGAACCCTTTACCTGCTGCTGCTTGATGTGCAGACTCGAGATGACCGGATAGTGGTCTGAGTATTTCTTTCGGATGACTTTGAAATATAACGCCTCAAATACTTCCGGGGAATACAGAATATAATCGATTCTTAAGAAGGGAATCATACCGATATACGTAGTGCCAATGCCCGTTCCGGCTGTCCTGAATGCATCGTTTAGATCCGTTGATATTTGGTGATAGGCATATGAATTGGGCGTGTCATTAAAATCACCACAAACAATTACCGGATGAGGACTTTCTTTAATATGTGTCCGGATGAGATCTGTTTGCCTTGCCCGGCGAATATACGCACGCCGCATCCTGGAGATGATTTTTTGCGGACCGTCTAAATCGGTCTTGTCTTCGTTTCCTGTTATTGTTTGGAGTGTTTTATAATCTTCTCTTCGGAACCTAATTGATTCCAGGTGTAGATTATACACGCGAAACGTATCGCCATACGCTTTAATATCCGTATAAATAGAAATGTTATCAGTACTGTCGCGAAACTGAATCTGCCCCTTTTCAATTATTGGAAAGCGGCTAAAAGTCGCAATCCCCCAATGATTTACGCGTTTCACATGCGCGGTGTGTTCTATATGTACGTGCGAAGCGGGTTGTATTTGAAGCAGTGTATCAAGGGTGTTAAATACACCGGTATCTTCATAAAAGAACTCTTGAAAGCAAAGTATATCAGCCTGTTGTGATCGGATCAGATCCATGATCTTATTCCGTGTCTGCTTGTTTTCTGTCCAGTTATAGAGATCAAACAACCGGACATTATACGAAAGTACTTTTAAGGAGGAATCTTGCGCATTGATTGTATTCAACTGTTCTTCATTAGGTTCTTTTCGCCATTGATACAAATCGTTTACTTTCGAAATACCGACGAGAATAATTAACCCAGAAAAGAGTGCTCGCCTCCAGCGCACAACCAGCCAGAATGCCAGAAAGAGAACATTCATCAGTAACAGGATCGGATATGCCAATCCCATGAAGGCAAACATCCAGAAATATTCAGGGCTAAGAAAGAGCGCCAGATAAGAAATGCCTAATCCCGCAACAGCAAGTAGGTTAAGAATGAGGATTATTCGTAAAAGGAATTCGCGGTTGAACACAGGAGGTGTAAAGCGCCAAAAATAAACAAACAAGCTATCCTTTAACCTCTAAACTTTAAGAGTGTAAAATCTTCCAATACCTTTGCCCCGTGAATCCCAAACTACTTTCCCTCAGCTTTCTTCTTTTTACCGTTTTTCGGCTATGGGGACAAGATCCGATTATCCATTCTATTTACCTCATTGGGGATACTGGTAGTGATACAATTCCTTCGGATGCCTTGCAATTGCTTGCATTTGAAATTTTCGATGACTCTTCCAGTTCTGTTGTTTTTTTAGGGGACAATTGTTATCCGCAAGGCCTTAACCCACACATGTCTCAAAAGCAATTGTCCATTGCGCAGCGAAAACTTGTTGCCCAGTTTGAATTGTTTTCAGGTTATCTGGGTAATGTGGCCATCATTCCTGGAAATCATGACTGGAGTAGCGGAAAAACATCCGGTAAACGGGCCGTTGAAGCTCAGGCAGAATTGACGAATGCTTGGTTTCGAATGCATAGTAAAGTCCGTAATCGTGAACAAGGTGTTTTTAGCACCCCAGCAGGTTTTCCCGGACCGAAATTGTTACAATTGGATTCCAATATCAACCTCATTGCACTTGATTCACAATGGTGGCTTCAGCGAGGTTTGTTTAAACCTGTTGGTAGAAAGCCCGGGATGGATCTTAGGCAAATGCGTGCGCGTGCGCTACAGCAATTAGATAGTATGTTGGCAGCGACTTCTTCAAAAGGG
The DNA here is from genome assembly GCA_943333015.1 of Chitinophaga pinensis. Taxonomy (GTDB): domain Bacteria; phylum Bacteroidota; class Bacteroidia; order M30B66; family M30B66; genus CALQRR01. The sequence continues at coordinate 2,542 of CALQRR010000034.1, forward strand.
GAACTTACACTTGTTGCCGCACATCATCCGTTATACAGCAATGGACGACATGTTCATGTGAATGAGCCATTTCGGTTTTTGATCAATTACACGCCACTACAACTGTTTGGATTACTTGGATTAAATCGCTATTTCAGCCAAGATTTGACCCAGCCACGTTACAAACGGTACCGGAAGTCGGTCGAGTCTGTTTTGACCAAGTACCCTAACGCCATCTATGCAGCAGGACACGAGCATGCGATGGAATATTTTAAAAAGGATAGTTTACACAGTATTGTAAGTGGATCTGGATCAAAGCTTTCTGAGTTAGATCGATATCGGTATCCCGCACATTTTATGGATGATCTCCAACATGGTTTTTTTCGAATAACGTTTCATGCATCCGGAAGTGTGATTCTTCATGCTTTTGGTGTAAAGGATAGAGGAGAATACTGGAAAATGGTTCTCTTTACATTGTCTGGGGCACGTTGAATCATACCTTTACTCCAAGCCTAAAACCATGCATGAGCTCTGGGAATCCTTTCAACAGTTTTATTCATTTTTTCAGCCGAAGAATATCATTGAATACGGTGGACTGATCTTGCTGCTTTCGGTTGTCTTTATTGAGAACGGTTTGTTTTTTGGATTTTTTCTTCCCGGTGATTCGCTCATGTTTACTTCAGGTCTGCTTTGTGCAACCGGTGTTCTGAACCATTCTTTTGAGCTTGTTATTACATCGGTATTTATAACCGCTGTGCTGGGGAGTATGTTTGGTTATTATTTCGGGTACAAAACAGGCGATAAATTGCATACACGAAAGGATTCGTTCTTTTTCAGAAGAAGCCATTTGCGAACGGCCGAGGAGTTTTATGCTCGTTACGGCTCCCGAACACTTATCATCGGCCGCTTTCTCCCTGTTATCAGAACCTTTGCGCCCATTGTTGCCGGATTCATCAAAATGCCTTTTGGTCGTTTTATGTTTGCGAATATTCTCGGTGCCGCCGCGTGGGTAGGATCACTCGTCAGTCTGGGCTTTTTTCTTGGAACGGTTTGGCCCGATGCAGAAAAATATTTAGGGTATATCATTCTTGCACTCATTCTTATCACAGCTATTCCGGTGATTACTACCTTTCTAAGATCTTCAAGGAAGGCGAAAAGCGAACAATAATTCACAAAGCCAATGCCTTAGCATTAATTCTGCGTTAAATCTCAGGTATTCAGGGCAATTCCAATCAACACGGCTTCGTTCATAAGTTCAATTTCACTTAACCCCTCCCTGCTGCGCATCGGTCTACTTTTACATCCTGAAGGAGTGTATACATGCGACAAACAGTAGCTTTTCTGCTTTTGCTTCTGCCCGGTTGGTTAATGTCTCAACAATCATCATTGTTGCGCGACAAAGACAGCGATTTGCGGCAAGGCCTTGAACTTTTTGATAAAGAGAAATACGGTGCAGCCCAGCGGTATTTCAACAAAGCTGCTGAGCAGTATTCTTATTCTCACGCCGAGGTTAAGAAACAGGCGGAGTATTACTCCGCTCTTTGTGCCGTTGAGCTATTTAATCCCGATGCGGAGGTATTGCTTACTCAATTTATTTACCGTCATCCGGAGAGTCCGCTGATTAAGCAAGCCTGGTTTCAGTTGGGTAAATTTTTCTTTCGGGATAAGAAATACAAGAAAGCAGATGAATGGTTTCGCCAGGTGGATGCTGAATTGCTTTCGGATGACGAGCAAGAGGAGTTTCATTTTAAAAGCGGGTACACCCATTTTAAGCTCGATCATTATGATCAGGCGCTGAAGGAATTTGCTGAAATAAAAGGTGGGGAATCCGCATATAGCGCTACGGCTGCCTATTATTACGGACATATTCAGTATCAGAATAACAACTATGAATCGGCGTTGGAGGAATTTCTAAAGCTGAAAGACGACGAAGTATTTGGACCGATTGTGCCGTTTTATATTTCGCAGATTTACTATTTGCAACGTCGTTATGATCAGGTAATTCTGTATGCGCAGCCTGTTCTTGATTCCACTCAAAGTAAACGTGGGCCTGAGATTGCGCGCCTTATTGGGGAATCGTATTACAATACAAACCGGTATGAAGAGGCAATTCCCTATTTGGAAAAATACCGCGATAAAGCCGGTGTGACCCGAACACGGGAAGATGATTACCAATTGGGTTTTTGTTATTTCAAGACAGGTAATTACGAAAAAGCCATTGACGCTTTTCAACTAGCAGTGGGTGATCAGGATGTACTTGGGCAAAATGCCTGGTATCATTTAGGATGGTGTCAACTGAAGAACGGCAATAAAAAATTCGCACGGAGTGCATGGCAACAGGCCGCCAAAGCAGATTTTGACACGTTGATGAAAGAGCAGGCCTTGTTCGATTATGCCAAACTTGCCTATGAGCTTGGATATGACCCTTACGATGAAGCAGTTCGTGCGTTGCAGGATTATATCAATGCATATCCGAACAGTACACGCATGGATGATGCCTATACATTTCTGGCAAACATCTATACTACCACACACAATTATCGCACAGCATTACAGTCGCTCGATCGGATTAAACGGTTTACCGAACCTATGAAAATGGCCTATCAACGCGTGGCATTTTTCAGGGGGATTGAGTTGCTCAATGACCGGGATTATCCCGAATCAATCAAGCATTTCGAATTGTCGCTGAAGTATCCGTTGAACAAGGAAATGGCTGCGAATGCGAATTACTGGAAAGCAGATGCCCATTACCGTCAGGGTGATTACGCAGAATCCACCAAAGGATTTGAAGCATTTATATACAGCCTGACCGCTTTCAACCAAAAGCAATTCAACAGGGCTAACTACAACCTGGGATATTCCTATTACAAGCAGAAGAATTATGCATCGGCCATTACCTGGTTTCGGAAATATGTTGCCGTCACACCTGTTTCTGATCCCAAACTATACAACGATGCTTTTCTCCGAATTGGGGATTGCTTCTTTGTAAGTAAGAACTACCCTGGAGCAGTCGAATTTTATGACAAGGCTTTGTCAATCGGGCAAGTGGATGTGGATTATGCTCTTTTCCAAAAAGGTATGGCCTTGTATGTTCAGGGGAAACTGGAAGCACAGGTTCAGGCCTTGCAAAAACTCATTGCTGATTATGGGAATTCGCGCTATGCGGATGATGCGAAATCGGAAATGGCAAACAGTTACTTGTTGCTTGGACGAAACGAAGAAGCCTATGCAATGTATGAAGGCATTTTGTTGAATCATGCCAGCAGTTCTTTGGCTCCATCGGCGAAAGTTCAAATGGGACTTATCCGGTATAATCAAAATCGCGATGAAGATGCGTTGAATATTTACAAGGAAGTTCTAGATCAATATCCTGGAACGGAGGAAGCCCGTGAGGCGCAGATGGGTATCAAGAAAATATATGTAGACAAAGGTTCTGTGGGTGAATATCAGCTATTGGCGCAAGAACGCGGATTAGAAACGATGTCCCGCACAGAGTTCGATTCTACTGCTTGGGAAGCTGCAGAAAAGTCCTATTTAAAAGGCGATTGCGACATGGCCATGGGACAGATGAGTTCGTATTTACGTGATTTTCCACAAGGATTATTCTCATTGCAGGCTTTGGGATACAAGGCTGACTGTGAGATGAAGTCTAAGAAGATAGATGATGCAGCGCTTACTTATGAGCAAATACTGTTACGCCCAAAAAACAGATTTACTCCAGAAGCACTTCTGATATTGGGTATTTATGAGCGTCAAAAAGAGAATTATCCCCAATCCATTCTCCACTTTAAGGGATTAGAGCAGCAGGCCGAAAATGGAGATCAGATGATTCAGGCACGAAGTAATGTCATGCGTTTATCGGTGAAGTTGGGCAATGCAGCCGATGCAGAAGAATATGCACGGAAAGTTTTGGAGACGGAAAAAGTGCAGGATGATTTGAAAAACGAAGCGCGTCTGATACTTGCCCGTGCTGCATTAACAGCAGGGAAGGATGAGCAGGCATTAGAGGAGTTTCAAAAACTTCGGAAGATTAACAGTGAAATTGGTGCAGAAGCCCGCTATTCGATTGCGAAAATCTATTTCAACAAAGGTGAATACAAACGCTGTGAGAAAGCGGTTTTTGATCTGGTCGATGAGATGCCCTCGTATGACGACTGGCTTGCACGTGGGTTCATACTTCTGGCAGATAACTACCTCAAATTGGGGAATGTTTTTCAAGCTAAACGCACATTACAGAGTGTGATTGATAACCACGAAGGGAAAGAATTACGTGATCTCGCAGCGCGTAAGCTGCAAGAAATCATCAGCAGTGAAAACGGGGAGAAATCTCCGGAACAACAGAATGATCAAGAAATTGAATTCAGGAATAATCAGAAGGATGATGGATTGTTTGAAGAGCCCAAAGCCCCTGAGAACGATGAAGCAGCACCTAAGAAAGGAGACGGTAACTATGAATAAGTTTCTGACGATTCTGATGGCAATTCTGCCAGCTTTAGCTTTCGCACAGCCGGGGAAGAATAACGATGTAGTTGTAACGGGTGGATACAGCCCAAAGTTGGTGGATGCCAACAAAATCGCTGAACAGCCTTCCATTCCTGATACTGCAGTATCTCGCTTCCCGATTTCCTATGAATTGAATAGCCGGAAAGTGAATACGGTGTTCGAAGTAGATCCCATTAAAGCAGCCAATGTGAAAGGTGAGCCGCTAACCAAACTATACCGCGGGTATGTGAAAGGTGGCTTCGGTTCGTATTCAATGCCGTATGGCGAAGTTTTTTACAACAGTATACGGTCCAAGAAATCCAATGCCGGTGTGCACTACAAACACCTTTCTTCCTCTGGACAAATTGGGGATGTGGGATATTCCGGCTTTAGTCACAATGAACTGAATCTCTTTGGAAAATCGTATATAAAAAAGACAACACTATCCGGTGGAATCGATTACCGCCGAAATGTGGTGCATTATTATGGGTTTGATAAGAATATTGCCTACAGTCAGGACTCGATGGATAATCCGTTTTTGGGGTACGATTTGGAACGTGCAAGCATCAAGCAACGCTATCAATTGGTAAATCTGGATGCATCATTCAGCGACAATTATCCGGTCGATAGTCATGCAACCAAATACAAAGTTGATCTGAATTATTACAATTACGCGGATCATTATCAGGCGCAGGAGAATGCATTCCGGATTGCCGGCGATGTTTCATTTTACTATAAAACCTACGATTTCAATATCAAGGGAGGATTTGATGTGTATAAAAATCAAAATGCGGTCTGGTCCGACAACATGAATATTTTCAATCTGCGGCCTCAGATTACGTTCAGTCAACCCAAATGGCGATTGAAAGCAGCGTTAAATCTTTATGCCACTTCTGATTCTTTGAATGGATTTAAGTTCGCACCCGAAGTGGATTTCGATCTGCACCTGTACGAGAATATCCTCATCCTAAACGTTGGAACCGATAGCCGTTTACAGCGTTATTCCTACCGAAGCCTTACCGAACGAAATCCTTGGTTAGTTTCCGATATTCTTCCGCTGAATACCTGGAGTCCATTTCGTTTATATGCCGGTTTACGCGGATCTGTGAGTTCGAAAATGGCTTTCAATGTCCGAACATCCTACACGCCGAGTATCGACAATCAATTCTTTTATGTAAACGATACCAGTGCGGGTAATCTGAACAAGATGACCATGGTAACAGACAACGCCAGTTTGTTTGAAGTAAACGGAGAAATAACCTGGCAAATGCATGAGAAGATTCGCCTCATTGCGAAGGCGGATTTTGTAGGCTACACACCGGATAAAGAATTGAAAGCTTGGCATGTTCCCACATTGCGTATGTCCTATGGCGGGAAATATAACCTGAGGGATAAAATCTGGATCAATGCCGCTGTTCTGACTTTTAACAAGCAGTTTTACAGAGAATTTTTCACCGACAACATCACGGGTGAAGTGAAAACAATTGCTAAAGAATTAAAAGGAATTGTCGACTTCAACCTGGGCGCTGAATACCGCTATACCAAGCTGTTGGGGATGTTTTTACAATTGAACAACATTTTCAATGTGCGATACGAACGATACAAGTTTTACCCTACGCAGCGTTTCAATGTGATGGCTGGTGTGAGTTATACGTTTTGATCAGAACGGATTTTTGAAGCGGGAATCGGTGATGAATGTACTGTCGGTTAGTGCATGGAGAAATGCCAGTAAATCGGATTTTTCCTGAGTCGTTAAATTGAGACCTGTACCCACATGTTTCATTAACGGATCAACCGTTGGTGAAGCTTTGCCTCCCGAGTTGTAATGCTCAATGACTTGCTCCAAGGTTTGGAAACGCCCGTCGTGCATATACGGTGCAGTTAACGCAATATTCCGCAACGTAGGAGTGAGGAATTTACCGTTATCGTTCTGATTGCCCGTGATGGCTGCTCGTCCAAGATCTGTGAAGACCGAATCGAGTCCATTGTTGTGGAACTGGTTGTCGGTCATGAGTCGTCCTGCATCGATACTGTGGCAATGAAAACAATCGCCTTTTTCGGTGTTGAAAATCACATAGCCGTTCGATTGTGCAGGAGTGAGGCTTTGTTCATTGCGCAGGCGTTTATCCAGTCTGGAGTTATATGAAATCATGGTGCGCATAAACTGGGCAAGTGCTTTTACCACATGGCTGGAGTCGATGACTGAAGTTCCAAACGCTTTTTTAAATTCATCCGAATAAGTAGTATTCGCATTAAGTTTAGCTGCAGCATCTACCCAAGAGAGATGC
>CALQRR010000035.1 GCA_943333015.1 Chitinophaga pinensis
GAAGTCGCGTTTTCAAACTGAGCCGCTGGCCCCCGACACGACTGACCCGGATTCCTTACTGCCTTTTCCGTTTTCAGATGATCAGCTCGATCCGTTAGACCCGAATCCCAATGGGCTTTTCCTGGCCGATCCATCCAACATTGAAACGCTCATAGAGCTCAATTCTAAGACGAACGAGTACGACGTTAACCAGAAAATGGGAGACATGCGTTATGGCTATCCGAGCTATATGACGTTTCAGGAATATCAGGACATGGATTTTGACCGGGCTCTGCAAAAGAACTGGCGTGATCGGATGGCTTCAGATGATGCCTCCAAACCCAAAAAAGGATTCCAGCCGAAGATCACCGTTCCGGGAGAAGCATTTGCCACTATTTTCGGAAGTAACACCATTGATATTCGGCCACAAGGTTCAGCGGAACTTATCTTCGGAGGAAACTTCAACCGGACGATGAACCCAGCCTTGCCAATCCGGCAGCAGCGTGTTGGAGCGTTCAACTTTCAGCAAAAGATTCAGATGAATATCGTTGGTAAAATCGGCGATAAAATTCAACTTCAAACCAATTACAACACCGAAACGGGTTTCAATTTCGACAACAAAGTCAACCTCAAATACGAAGGAAAAGAAGACGAAATTATTCAGTTGCTGGAAGCGGGTAATGTGAGCATGCCTTTAACAGGAACGCTCATCACAGGCAGTCAGAGTTTGATGGGGGTGAAAGCCAAACTGAAATTCGGACGATTGACAGCAACAACGATCTTTTCCCAGCAACAGGGAGATAAGAAAACCATCAATGTACAGGGCGGTGCACAAACAACGCAATTTGAAATTTCGGCATCCGACTACGATGCCAACCGACACTTCTTCCTGAATCAGTATTTCAAAGACCGGTATGACCAGTCGATGAGTACATTGCCCAATGTGACATCGCCATTCAACATCACCCGAATGGAAGTGTATATCACCAACCGGACGTATGCCACAACCAATGTGCGGAACATTGCCACGTTTGCCGATTTGGGTGAAAGTAACGCAGCCTATTTTAACGGAGGAACACTAACTCCAACAGCCGTTCAACCAGGCGTTACACCCCTAACGCCGCCACGAAACGAGAATAACAATTTACAGGCTCAGCAGCTCATTTCACAATTCCCGCTTTTCAGGAGCAAAGCCAACGAAATCCTCAATCAAAATCAGCAATATATTCCGGCAGTCGATTATGAATATTTGCAGAATGCCCGCTTGCTGAGTCCGACCGAATACAGTTTTAATCCGCTACTCGGATATGTATCGCTGAACCAGGCCTTGAATGCCGATGAAGTTCTTGCTGTTGCATACCAATACACCGTTAATACATCACAAGGCCAGCAAGTAAATCAGGTCGGTGAATTTTCGACCGATGTGCAGGGAACCGGAATTTTGGTGTTGAAAATGCTAAAAAGTACACAGGTATTCACCAAGAAACCGATCTGGGATCTGATGATGAAAAACGTGTATTCGTTGAACGGATATCAGATCAGTCGTGATAATTTCAAGCTGAACCTGTTGTACCAGGATGAGCAAACGAGTGTGAAGATGAACGTGATTCCGGAAGGGATCAATGTGAACGGAAAAATCCTACTTCAGCTTTTCAACCTCGACCGGCTCAACAATCAGAATGACCCGCAGCCCGATGGATTTTACGATTTCATTGAAGGAAAAACGATTCAAGCAGATAAAGGAAGGATCATCTTTCCGATGCGGGAACCGTTTAAGAAATTCATCCGAAGTAAATATGTGGTGCCAGATGAGAATCCACTGGCCAACCGGTATGCATTCGATTCCTTGTATGTAACCACAAAACCACTGGCGCAGCTCGATGCGCAGCATAACCGATTCTACATCCAAGGTTCGTATCAATCGGCATCGGGATCCGAAATTTCGCTCAACGCGATGAACGTTCCACAAGGTTCTGTAACGGTGACCGCAGGCGGACTTCCACTGACCGAAAACGTTGATTATACCGTCGATTATGCGTTGGGCCGCGTTCGGATTATCAATCAGGGACTGCTCAACTCCCAAACACCGATCAGCATTTCGCTTGAGACAAACACCTTGTTTGCGATACAGAGCAAGCGCTTGATGGGAGCGCATTTCGACTATAAAATCTCCAAAGATTTTGGGCTCGGGGCCACCATCATGAACCTGAGTGAACGGCCGATGACGCAGAAGATCAACATCGGAGATGAGCCTATTTCGAATACCATTTTAGGTATTGATGGGAATTTCAAAAGCGATTCCCGTTTTCTCACCCGGTTGATTGATAAACTACCATTTTACAGTACAAAAGAAACTTCCACCATTACAGCAAGTTGGGAAGCAGCCAAGCTCATTCCGGGACATTCTAAAGTGATCGGAAAAGACGGACTTTCGTACATCGATGATTTTGAGGGTGCAGAATCCTCCATTGATATCCGGAGTTTTGGGAACTGGTTTTTGGCATCAACTCCTAGCGGACAGCCCGCATTGCTCAAAGAAGGTTCCTTGTTTGATGATCGCCGTTACAATCACAACCGTGCAAAAATCAACTGGTATACCATTGATCCGCTCTTCTCCCGGAACGGAAGTACAACACCTGATAATGTAAAAGACTCTCCGATGCAGAGTAATAACTTCATGCGTCAGATTGTTGAAACGGAGATCTTTCCCAACAAAGCCAGGCCAAACGGGCAGGTACAAATCATGCCAGTGCTCGATTTGCATTTCAAACCGAATCTTCGCGGGCCCTACAATTATGTTGTAAACGACAACACCTACGCACGAGGATTGAATGCTGATGGCTCCTTGAAAGATCCGCGGACTCGTTGGGGCGGTATCATGCGACGCATTGAAACCAACGATTTTGAGTCGGCAAACATTGATTACATCGAATTTTGGATGATGGATCCGTTTGCGGATGGAATCGCTCCAGGTTCGGCCATAAATAATGGCAGTGGAGGTGACTTTTTCATCAACATTGGTAACATCTCGGAAGATATTTTGCGCGATGGTCAACAGGCATTTGAAAACGGAATTCCTGTTACTTCTGAAAACACAAACGTTGCTTACACTACTTGGGGAAAACATCCAACCGCTCCCCCACTCGTTCGCGCATTCGATAACAATCCGACGAGTCGTCCTTTGCAAGATGTTGGATTGGATGGATTGCCCAACGATTCTGAACGTGTTTTCTTTCAGGATTACCTGACCGAAGCGCAGTCTGTTTTGAATGCAGATGCATACACACAATTACTTTCCGATCCATCGAGTGATGATTACCGGTTCTTCCGAAGCTCTGATTGGGATGCACAACAATCAGATATACTTACCCGATACACGCTTTACAACGGATTGGAAAACAATTCCCGTTTAGGAGAAGATCAGATTGAATCGTATCCAACCGCTAGCACACCGCTTCCCAACATCGAAGACATCAATAGCGATAATACCTTAAGTACTTCAGAAGCCTATTTTCAGTACCGCATCAGTCTTCGTCCGCAGGACATGGTTGTCGGGCAAAACTACATCATCGATAAAGTTCCCGGAAAAGGGGAATTGGCCGATGGCAAACCCATCAACGTAACATGGTATCAGTTTCGTGTTCCAATTCGGAGTTACACCAATAAAGTAGGATCGATTAGTGATTTCAGGTCGATTCGTTTCATGCGCATGTTTTTTCATGACTGGCAGGAAGAAGTGGTTGTCCGTATGGCTCGTTTGGAGCTTGTTCGTGCTGAATGGCGCCGCTTCGAATACAGCCTGAAAGAACCGGGATTGTATATCGGAAATGACCTCAATACCCAGTTTCAGGTTTCGACTGTAAACATCGAAGAAAACGGAGACAAGACTCCGGTAAATTATAAATTACCTCCTCAGATTCGACGGGAAGTGGATGTTACAACCACCAACCTGCAGCAGCTCAATGAGCAGTCGTTGCAGTTGCGCGTGTGTAATCTGGAAGATGGCGAAGCGCGTGCGGTGTTTAAGAACACCAATTTGGACGTGCGTGCGTATCGCCGAATCCGGATGGAAGTGCACGCAGAATCGATGAATAATAATCAGTGGCCCGACAAGCAACTGACAGCATTCATCCGTTTGGGAACAGATTTCGTGAATAACTATTACGAATATGAGATCCCGTTAAAACGCTGTGCCGATGGAACGACCAATGCAGAAGACATCTGGAATAACAGCTTTAACTTTCTGCTAGAAACCCTTACCAACGCCAAGATCCAGCGGAATACGCAAATGCTGACCAATCCATCGGTGAAGTATAACGTTCCGTTTTATGCGCAAGATCCGGATCAGCCAGACAACCGGATAACCGTTGTGGGCGTTCCTCAGATATCGGGGGTAAAAACGATGATGATTGGTATCCGTAATCCTCAGAACGATGAATTCAATCCATGGCCAGATGATGGATCGGTTGGATGTGCCGAAGTCTGGATCAACGAATTACGCGTTTCCGATTATTTCGAGTCGGGTGGCTGGGCGGCGAATGCGCGCATCACAGCTAAGTTGGCAGATTTGGGCACCGTAGCACTTGCGGCAAGCCGGACAACCTTTGGATTTGGATCGATAGAAAAGAAACCTGCTGACCGGGCCCGCGCTAATACAACTACGTACAGCATTATCAGTAATCTGGAGTTAGGTAAATTCTTCCCGAAACCGTGGAATCTTTCCATTCCGCTGTATTGGGAATACGGAGAGAATATCAGCAATCCGCAATTCAATCCACTCGATGCGGATATCAAATTCCAATCGGCACTCGATTATCAACCCTCCAATGGCGCCCGTGATTCCTTGCGGCAGTTATCTCAGGTGTATCAGAAACGCAGAAGTATCAACTTCACCAACGTTCGGAAAAACAAAGCAGCAGGTGCGACCAAATCGCATTTCTATGATGTGGAGAATCTGGATATGACCTATGCATTTTCGGATAATTTCCAGCGTTCACCGCAAGTTGAATTCAACTACACGAAAAACATTGACGTTGGTTTAGGATACACGTTTGCACCACAGGCAAAATCCTGGGAACCTTTCAAGAAATCGAAGATTTTTGAAAAAACGAAAGCGTTTGCATTGATCAAGGACTTTAACATTGGACTTGTACCATCACGCGTAGCATTCCGATCGGACATTGCCCGGGATTTCAATTCCCAGAAACTTCGGAATACCTCCGACATTGCCCTGCTAAAAATCGATACAACATTCTTCAAATCCTTTACCTGGAACCGGGTATATGATGTAAAATATCCCTTAACAAAATCGCTTCAGCTTGATTTTATGGCGACCAATCAAAGTCGCGTGGATGAGGAACCAGGAGCGATCAATACGAATTCCAAACGCGATTCGGTTATTCGGAATCTGAAAACAGGAGGCCGAAATACGAATTACATGCACACCTTGAATGCGTCGTATACCATACCGTTTTCAAAAATCCCCATACTCAACTGGATGTCGGGAAATGTGGCGTATGGAGCAACGTATTCATGGGTAGCAGCGCCATTGGTGCGCGACAGTGCCAACACCAACAAGTTTGCAAACAACCCATTTGGGAATTCCATTTCAAATTCTAACAGCATCAATACCAGCGGTCAGGCCAACCTGATTCAGTTGTATAACAAAGTGCCTTATCTGAAAAAGATAAACCAGAAAAAACCGGCGAAACCGAAATCGAAAAAACCAACTCCGAAAGATCCAAAAGATCCAAAAGACCCGAAAGATCCGAAGGCAAAGAAAGATTCAACCGAGAAAAAAGAGACGGCATTCAGTAAGATTCTGGAGAATGCATCCAAGTTCCTGATGATGCTGAAGAACGTTTCAGCCACCTATACCGAAACCAACGGAACAGGACTTCCCGGATTTGTGAATTCCAGCCAATACATTGGGCGCGATTGGAAAAGCGGAACACCAACAACTGGATTCCTGTTTGGTAGTCAGACAGATATAAGAGGACTGATGGTGCAGCGTGGCGCATTAACGCGCGATACCACATTCAACAATGCATTTACAAAAACACTGTCGAAAAACTTAACCTGGAATGCGACGATAGAACCGATCCCGGGTTTACGGATTACGTTGAATGCCAACCGAACCTATTCCGAAAGTTTCAGTACGATTTATAAGTACAATGCGACATCGAATCAGTTTGAAGAAATCAGCACGCTCAAGACGGGAACGTTTAGCATGTCGACCAATACCTGGGGAACGGCATTTGAGAAATTCGACAACAAGCTTCACAGTTCCAATAACTTCCAACGATTCCTCGATAACCGCCGTTCGGTAGCTTCGCGCTTGACGGCCAATACCGTTGATCCGATTACCAATTATCCAACAGGATTTGGAAGTACCCAACAGGATGTATTGCTGTATTCGTTCATGTCAACTTACATGGGCAATGACCCAACGACGCAGAATTTGAGTCTTTTCCCCAACATTCCAAAACCAAACTGGCGCATCACCTATGATGGATTGACCAAGCTGGAGTTTTTCAAAAAATACTTCAAGACCATTTCCCTAAGTCATTCGTACCGTTCAACATTCAACATTGGATCGTTCACGACCAACTTACTGGCTTTACAAAACCCAACTACGACGGATCAAACCGGGAACATTATTCCGCAACTCAACATCTTGATGGCATCCTTATCGGAACAGTTTGGCCCGATGTTGAACGTGGACATGACATGGAAAAACAGCCTGATTACCAAGTTTGAAATGCGTAAAACCCGTGATCTTTCTTTGAGTATGCAGAACTCACAGATCACAGAGGTAAACGGAAAAGAGATTACGATTGGCTCGGGTTATATTTTCAATAATGTGGAATTGCCATTCAAGGTGGTTGGCTCGACAAAGAAAATGAAGAGTGATTTGAATGTTCGATGCGATGTGACCATTCGAACAAATAAAACCGTGGTCCGCAAGATTCCGATTGAAGGTGAAACGATTTTCGATCCTATTTTATCGGCAGGACAGCAGAACGTAACCATTAAGGCAACGGCTGATTATGTGGTCAATCAGAAATTCACCATTCGTTTGTTCTTTGACCGCACCTCTAACAAGCCGTTCATTTCGAACCAGTTTCCAAATTCAAACACAAGCTTTGGGTTAAGTCTCCGGTTTACGTTGAATCAATAGAAAATTACAGCCTGTTTTTTTTGGAGGAATGACAGGGCAGGCTTGCACCATGGCTTCAAAACACGTACGTTTGAAATCAAAATTTTACACATGAATTTTCCTGAAAATCTCCTGTACACTAAAGACCACGAATGGGTTCGCATTGAAGGCGATATCGCTGTTGTAGGCATTACTGAATTTGCTCAAAGTGAACTAGGTGATATCGTTTTTGTTGAAATTGACACCGTAGGTGAAACGATTGAAGCAGAACAGGTTTTCGGATCTGTGGAAGCAGTGAAAACTGTATCTGATTTGTTTATGCCGATCTCAGGTGAGATTTCGGAATTCAATGACATGTTGGAAGGTTCACCAGAAACAGTAAACAGCGATCCTTATGGTGACGGCTGGATGGTGAAAGTGAAGATGAGCAATCCGGATGAAGTATCTGGTTTGCTTTCGGCTACCGACTACAAAGCACTGATCGGTCACTAAGCGCATGCGCAGATACATTCTGCCTGCACTCATCTGGACAGCAATTGTAACAACCCTTACGCTGTTGCCGGGGAGAGATCTTCCCGAAATTCACCTGATCAACTTCGATAAATTTGCACACCTCGGTGTGTTCGGGTTATTGAATCTGTTGTATTTACGGTGGCAACGATTTGGAATCAGCAAGGGAGCAGCCGCTTGGCTCGTTTCACTTTTGGTGATCTCTTACAGCGGAGTGATTGAATTGCTTCAAGGTGCATTTTATATAGATCGCACAGCAGACTGGGCCGACTTTGCAGCAAATGCATGCGGCTGTTTGTTGGCGTGGCTGCTCTTGCCACTTCTGCCAAAGAAGTTGCGTTGAAGCCAAATTTCCTACTTTTGAGTAAGAACCTACTATGGGAACAACCATTCAACCTTATAATCCAGCACTGAGTCCATCAATAGATCAGGTTGGTGTAGAAGAACGTTGCGCACGCTTTCAGACACGAAGCATCAAAGACGCAACGAAGACTGCCGGCCTGAAACTGGCCATGAGTATGATTGATCTTACTACGCTCGAGGGAAAAGATTCCGAAGGCAAGGTGCGTCAACTGTGCTACAAGGCGATGCATCCACACGATGCATTTCCAGGAATCCCTCAGGTGGCAGCTGTGTGTGTGTATCCAACGATGGTGAAAATTGCCCGTCATGCGCTGAAGGGAAGCGATATTCATGTAGCCTCTGTCGCCACTGCATTTCCGAGTGGCCTAGCTCCGCTAAGTGTAAAACTGGAAGACACCCGTTTTGCGGTCGATGAAGGTGCGGATGAAATCGATATGGTCATCAGCCGCGGGAAATTCCTGCAAGGGGAATTTAACTTTGTCTTTGATGAGATTGCTGCTATTAAGGAAGCGTGTGGTAAAGCACATCTCAAAGTGATTCTCGAAACCGGTGAACTCAGTACGCTTGACAATGTGCGTAAAGCATCCGATCTGGCTATTCTGGCAGGTGCCGATTTTATCAAAACCTCCACTGGAAAAATCCAGCCAGCAGCAACAATGCCGGTAACTCTGGTGATGCTCGAAGCCATCCGTGATCATTATTATGCCACTGGAAAAATGATTGGAATGAAGCCCGCGGGTGGTATTGCCAATTCAAAACTGGCCTTGCATTATTTGGTCATGGTGAAAGAAACACTTGGTGCGGCTTGGTTGCATCCAGACTGGTTTCGCTTTGGAGCTTCCAAACTGGCCAATGACATCGTGATGCAACTCGTGAAACAGGAAACCGGTGTGTATCAGAGTTTGAATTATTTCTCGAACGACTAAGGGCGTAGCCCATATCCATAAAGTATTATGTCGAAAAAATCACATAAAACCCCTAAATCACCATCTCTAGGTGACCTAGCACTGGACTTCACTTCCAAGCTTGCATTTGCTCCGGCTCCTGAATCAACAGGTCATATACGGCTGCAAAAGCAGTATGAGCTTTTCATCAATGGAGAATGGATGAAGCCTGTCAAAGGAGGTTATTTCGAGACATTCAGTCCAGCTACTGAACAACCTCTTGCACGCATTGCAGAGGCCACGCAGGAAGATGTGGACAAAGCCGTAAATGCGGCACGATATGCCTACGAAAATGTGTGGGGCAAGATGCCGGCAAAAGAAC
>CALQRR010000036.1 GCA_943333015.1 Chitinophaga pinensis
ACACGCGAGGAATTGAATGCGGCCCTGTCCGGCTTGCAAACAGAGGTGCATTTCAATGGTGGATTTTACACACTCACCAGTGACAATGTACCCGTTGATACCATTCTCGGGACGTTGTTAGCGCAAAAAATCACCCTGAGTTATTTCCGCGACATCACCCATTCTACCAAACGCTATTTCTAATTCGCCCCGACCGCTAATTCTGCCACATGAGCCAGCGTAAACGCCCTTTTTCTCCGTCTTTTCTCAACCGTCTTGACGATTATTTACTTAAAAACGCCCCTGAAATCTGGAGTGCGCGTGCCCATTTAGTGGTATACTACGGATTGCTGTTCATGAGCGTCTTGGCGTTCTTTTCCTTTATCGTTCCGGACGATCCGCGCGGTGAATCGGAGGTGGCCTACTGGATTGTATTTGTCACACTCCTCTCCATCATTGGATTGGTTGTTTGGCTGTTATTTCTGCTGCGATTCAATGTTTTCAAGCGCTTTGGAATTACGACTCCCATAAATCGGTTAAAATCCTGGCTACTGTATTTTGTGTCGGTAATTACCATTGTTTTTTTCTGCTTTGTACCAGCCATCATTGAAAGCGTAAGGGCCAATATGGCATACAGCGATGATGAATTAGCGACGGATATCAACCGGATGAACACCATCATTTGTCAGTTGTCGTATGATTCGCTGCCGCATGAATGGTCGAATGATACGAATATTGTGGTGAATTCAACCGAAGGTCGTTACTATCAGGTAAATGAAGAAGGCGAAGAATCGTATGCCTCCACAGAAGCTCTTCCCACAGAGGTCATTGCTCAGGATTCGGTTGTTAAAACAGCCGTTTACAAACCTGCCTTTACGCTCATCGATACGATGCAATTCAACAGCAAGAAACTGGCTGGAGATAGCTTGGTTCAGCTCAACGACAGCGTCTATATTTTTAGTGAATGCCCCAGTTATGTATTCATCACAGATCCGGGCTTAAATGAATATGCAACCGTCCACGTGCTCGATTCGGAAGATCTGTTTAACCAGATTATTCGGCATTACAAACCTCTAGACAAAACTCCGTTGATGGAGGAAATGCAAGAACTATCGATCAAATATAAATACAAACGGTATGGTCAATATGAGAATTACACCAGCTATGAAATTGGTTCCAAGCCCAGTATTCAGGACCGTTTTCTGACGGGTAACATCTCGGATTCGATTGACAATATTCACGATCGCAAACACAGCTTCAACAGCAGCAATCTGAATTGGCAGATCCGGGTGTTGTTCTATATCAGTTTTATCATCACACTGCTGGTTTTCAATTTCCGCCACAGTACCAAACAAGCCTTTTTCCTGAGCTTGCTCACCAGCGTTTTATTGTCCATTTTAACAGGACTCATCCTGGCATTTTCGAGTGGAGAAGAAAGCTCGATGTTTGGCAGCTATTGGTTTTATCTAGCATTTTTCACCTTCTTCTCCCTCAGCGTTTTCCAACAGAAAAAACGAAATATTGTTGTGGGAATCTCCATCAACCTATTTTCCTGGATGATCTATTTTCTGCCACTAGTCATCGTGGCCATGTATTACAGTGATCTGGAACAACAATACCGCTCAGAAGCATATACGAACTATAGTATTGATTACGATGCGATGCAATTGCATTTCCTGTATGCGGAGCTCATTGGTATTGCTATTTTTATACTCGCGGTTCCAACATTGCTGCATCGTTTGTACAGAAGATGGTATGCGCTTCCGGAGGAATGATGTGCTGATGTGCTGATGCGGTGATGTGCTGATGTGCTGATGTGATAATGTGTTGATGTAATATCGGGTGGTTCGTGCGGAGAAAAAATAAATCGCATTGCCGTTTTTGAAGACTTAAACCTGTTTTGAATTAAAATGAAAATTACCTACACACTGGAAGAATCAGATTATCTGACCTATCAGTTATTTGTTGCCTCCAAATCGGAGCGGATTGCGAAGAAGCGCAGAAAGAGTCAAGTATTGGTGCCATTTCTATATGTGCTACTGGGACTTTTCATGGGCTATCAGGGGAATATGGCACTAGGAATTACCTTTGGTGTGCTGGCTGTTTTATGGTTTTTCCTATATCCTGTTTGGGAGAAAAATGTATACATCAAACACTACAAAAATTTCATCCGGGAGCATCACCGTGGAAACTATGGAAGGGCTGTTAGCTTAGAGATAACCGACACATTTCTGCTGGCAAAAGACGGAGGTAATGAAGGCAAAGTACTCACAGAAGAAATCGATGAAATAAATGAAATCGAATCCTTGATTTTTATCCGATTAAAAGGTGGACAATCATTCATATTACCAAAGTTAAAAATCACAGAAATTCAGACGGTTCGTGAATACCTTCAAGGATTAGCAAAACAACTTCAGATCTCCTACTCGACTGCATTGGATTGGCGATGGAAATAATAAAAATGG
Organism: Chitinophaga pinensis; assembly: GCA_943333015.1. Lineage (GTDB taxonomy): Bacteria > Bacteroidota > Bacteroidia > M30B66 > M30B66 > CALQRR01. The sequence continues at coordinate 2,445 of CALQRR010000036.1, forward strand.
CGATTCTGGTTATTGGTTCTTATTCAACTATTGATATGCGAATGAATCTGACAAACCTGAAATTTCCAGTAAACGCTTTAACATTTAACAAGAGCAATTGAAACGTAAATAAATTGACCGTATGAAACAGATTTTTCCCATCGTCCTCATTATATTTTCCCTTGGTTACACGCATGCACAAAGTGTAAAACAAAAGGATAAATTCGGAAATTCAATTGTTTTTGTCGATGGTGCCTTTCTGAAATCAAAAGATAAATTTGGGGATGCGCTTTACTATTTAGACGGGCAAACAGTTCGAAGAAAAGACAAATTTGGGGATGCGTTATTTTATTTTGATGGAAGCACGGTTAAGGTAAAAGACCGGTTTGGAGATGCCCTGTTTTATATTGATGGACAGGTGATCAAACGAAAGGATAAATTTGGAGATGCGCTTTATTACCTGGATGGACAGACCTTAAGATACAAGGATAAGTTTGGCGATGCCGCGTATTATTTTGAAGGCATTCCTGAAAAATGGGTCATCATCTGTTTGATTCATTAATTGTAAAACCAAACATTCGGTCAAACTGCTAAAAATCTAACCCCGGCCGGAAAGTGCTTAAATTTCTGAATTGTTGAAGCGCAGGCAATCAGCATCATTTAAAAAAACGCTTCGATTGGAATTGTAAAACATTGAGGAACTTCTATAAAAATCAACAGCCGGACGAATGCCCGGCTGCTGAAGGATGGGATTGGATAAATCCGCTCCCGATATACATACAGCAGTCGAACAAATGTTCAACAACTGGAGTGACAAGGAGGATTCGATCCTCCCTGAGTAGCAAAAATACAGTTTATCTGTGTTCAATTAAACACGTGAAACAAACGGTCGCCCTCACTGGATGCGGTGTTTCAACTTCCCATTTCGAGGATGCGGTCAAATTCGGTATTGGTCAAGGGCATGACGCTGAGCCGCGATTGACGGATGAGTGCGATGTTTGCCAGACGTTCATCGGCTTTGATTTGCTCGAGTGTTACCGAGTGTTTGAGCGCTTCCACCGGAGCTAAATCAACGGCTACCCAACGTGGATCATCAATGGTCGGATCGGGATAAGCTTCGGTGATTACTTTGGCAATTCCCACCACGCACATGCCTTCGTTGCTGTGGTAAAAAAGCACCAAATCGCCGGCTTTCATGGCCTGCAGGTTGTTACGCGCTTGGTAGTTGCGCACGCCATCCCAAAATGTCTTTTTATCCTTTACAAATTTCTCCCAAGCGTATTTAACCGGTTCCGATTTGACCAACCAATAATTCATCAATGAACAATCTTAAATGTGAGTTCTTTTAATAATTCCGTTTCGTCAGCGCTCTCGTTATTAAGTCCCTTGCTTTTGAGATCGTAATTCCGCAGATGCCCTAGGATACGTAACAGTTTAGCCGGCGGATAGTTGCGTGCTGCCATTTCATAATCACGAATAAAAAAGGGTGGAACACCCATGGCAGAAGCCATATTGGTTTCGCCCTTACTTTTTAGCCATTGAAAATGAAGCAATTTGCTAAAATAGCTGTACAAAGCGCCCATCACCATTGGCAATGGCGTACTCTTTTGACCAGCAATGTTAAGTGCAATTTGGTTGGCTTTAAAAACATTGCGTTGACCCAATGCTTTTTGAAATTCAAACACATTGAATTCCCGACTGATGCCCACCTGATGCTCAATGTCTTTTTCGTTAATCTCCGATCCTGGTGCCGTATTTAAAAACAGCTTATCAGCTTCGTTGGTCACTTTTTCAAGTTCATTGCCAACGTGTTCCGACAAAAGAATCGCTGCATTGGGCGTTATGCGATAACCACGTTTGCTGAAATACTTCGTAATCCATTCAGGCATTTTTTCCTGCTTGATCCGATCGGAAGCATAATAAACACCTGCTTTATTGATTAATTCGTAAAACTTCTTCCGTTTATCAGGCTCTTTCCCTTTGTAACAAAAAACCAGAATGGTGCTTTTCTGCGGATTGGTCAGATACGGAATAAGCTTATCTGTATCCTTAAGCAGTTGCGCCTCTTTGACCAACACCACCTGAAATTCACTCATCATCGGATACCGTTTAGCAGTCGCCATGATGTCATCTGCCGACACATCGCTGCCATACAAAACCGTTTGATTAAACTCCCGTTCATCGGCGGTAAGTACATTGTTCTCGATGAAGAGCGCTAATTGATCTATGTAATACGGTTCTTCCCCGCACAACATATATACTGGAGCAAAATGGCGTGCCTGTAGTTCGCGGTAAACCGATTCGACAGTGGTGGAAGAGGTCGTTTTAGCCATAATAAAATTGCGCTATGCATGCTACAAACGCAGCCAATGCAAACGAGGATGTTTTCGGTAAGACGGTGTTTTATTCGAAGCGCAAGTGCTTCACAGTGTTTCCGTTATTGATCAGCTCGTTGAGCGAATCTATGCCGATTTGGATATGTGAATCCACGTAATTGGTCGTAACCACCGAATCGCTTTTTTCTGTTTTCACACCGCCTGCTACCATAGGTTGATCACTCACTAATAGCAAAGCGCCCGTTGGGATTTTGTTGAAGAAACCAACCGAAAAGATGGTAGCCGTTTCCATATCAATGGCCATGGCACGAATACGTTGCAGGTATTTTTTAAAGTCCGCATCGTGTTCCCATACACGTCGGTTAGTGGTGAAAACCGTTCCGGTCCAGTAATCTTTCTTGTGGTTACGAATGGTGGTGGAAACCGCTTTTTGCAAGTTGAAGGCAGGCAAAGCCGGCACTTCGGCAGGGAAATAATCGTTTGATGTTCCCTCACCACGGATGGCGGCGATGGGAAGTATAAGATCACCCACTTTATTTTTCTTCTTCAATCCTCCGCATTTCCCCAAAAACAAACATGCTTTTGGTTTGATGGCTGAAAGCAAATCCATGATAATGGCCGCATTGGGACTGCCCATGCTGAAATTGATGATGGTAATTCCATTAGCCGTTGCAGAAGGCATTGGACGATCGAGTCCGACAACCGTTGCTCCGGTAATGGCCGCAAACTTCTCCACATAGTTGGAAAAGTTCGTGAGGAGGATATATTTGCCAAAGTCTTCGAGTTGCATCCCGGTATACCGCGGGAGCCAGTTATTGACGATTTCTTCTTTGCTTTTCATGGGTCTGAACGATTCTGTATTAAAACTTCTTCAACTGCCACCTATTGAGCCTGTCACGCGGGAGCTTGCAGGACAAAGAACGCAAATTTTCGATGCTTTCCGAAACAAATATGTAGCATTGACGCCCGAAGAATGGGTGAGACAGCATGTTTTAGCATTTCTCAACACGCACCTCGGCTATCCTAAAAACAAAATTGCTGTGGAAGTGGCGCTCAAAGTAAACGGCCTCTCCAAACGGGCCGATATCGTGGTGTATTCTTCCTCCATGGAACCTTGGATGCTCATCGAATGTAAAGCTGCGGAAGTGATGATCAATCAGGCTGTTTTTGATCAGGCAGCACGGTACAACCTAACCATGCGCGTTCCATTTTTAGTCGTAACCAATGGACTTCGCTTGCTTGCCGCCCGCATCGATGTGGAAGCAGGTAGCATTCACCCGCTAAAAAACCTGCCTACTTTCGGGGAAGTATGAGCGGTGAATGCTTCCAATAAACACGTTCTTCCTCCAGCATAAGTAAAGCATCCAATTTTAACTTGATCAGTTGACGGTTACCCATCTCCCCTATCTTTTCAACCTGCTTTTTCACCACACGGTTCATTTCTTCCGACAAAACCCTGTATCTGTTTCTATTCAGATGGAAAGAAACCTTCTATCTTTGGCCACCCATCACGAAAAATACTTATGTCAAATCGTTACCTAATTGCCTTCTTTTTCTTTGTTACCAGTGGTTTGCTGCTTGCCCAAAATGCCACAATCCGCGGAACGGTGTTTAACAAAAAGAATGGCGAGCCCGTTATTTTCACCAATGTTTTCCTCGATGGAACCAATTATGCGTCACAAACCGATGTTAATGGTTTTTATTCCATCAGCAAGGTCCCCGCAGGAACCTATAAATTGGCTTTTTCATCGGTTGGGTATGAAAAAACCAGCATGTCGGTAACGGTGAAAGCAGCGCAGGTTCTTACGCAGAACCTCTATGTGCAATCGAAAAATGTGGATCTGAAAGAGTTTGAGGTCAGTGGTGAAAAGGAAGAAGAGCAAAACCGCGTGGGCGTTGGGCTTACGACCATCACACCCAAAGAAATGAATAAGCTGCCTACCATTGGCGCTGAACCCGATATTGCACAATACCTGCAAGTTTTACCAGGCGTTACCTTTACCGGAGATCAAGGAGGACAGTTGTACATCCGCGGGGGATCGCCCATTCAGAATAAAGTATTGCTCGATGGGATGATTATATACAACCCATTTCACTCAATCGGATTATTTTCGGTCTTTGATACCGATGTGATTCGGAATGCGGATGTTTACACCGGTGGATTCAGTGCTGAAAATGGTGGCCGCGTTTCCTCCATCATGAAGATTACCAGTAAAGACGGAAATAAAAAACGATTTGGCGGGAAAGTTTCTGCCAGTCCGTTTGTTGCCAAGCTTCAGCTCGAAGGTCCTTTGAGCAAACAAAAAGAAGGCAAGGCGAGTTCTACCTCGTTTATTCTAAGTGCCCGTAGTTCCTACTTGAAGGAAAGTTCCAAGATTTTCTATCCCTATGTGGACACGGCTGGCTTGCCTTTTAACTTCACCGATATCTACGGAAAAATTGCCATCAACGGTGACAATGGCAGCAAGCTCAACCTCACCGGATTTAATTTCACGGATCAGGTGCGTTACAAGAGTTTACAAAACCTGCGCTGGAATACTTTTGGAGCAGGTGCCAACTTCGTTCTGGTTCCAAGCAATAGTACTTTCCTGATGGATGGTGTTTTTAGTTACACCGATTATAAAATCAATCTGGACGAAGCGAGTAAACCTTCCCGAAGCAGTCAGATTAATGGTTTCAACCTCGCGCTGAACTTCAAGTATTTCATGGGTAAAAATGACCTCACCTGGGGTGTTGAAGCCGTTGGACTGAGTACCAATTTTACGTTCTTCAACGAAGTGAACCGAAAGATTGAGCAAAACGAAAACAATACAGAATTGGCCTTATATGCCAAGTACCATTTCACTGTTGGAAAGCTGGTGGCAGAACCGAGTTTCCGTTTGCATTATTATGCGTCGCTGGGAGAAGCCTCGCCAGAACCACGTTTGGGGCTGAAATTTAACATGACCGATAATTTCCGTTTGAAATTTGCCAGCGGATTGTACAGTCAGAATCTTATTGCCGGTGTTTCCGACCGGGATGTAGTGAACTTGTTTTACGGCTTCCTCACAGCGCCCGAAAATGCTCCTACCGAATTCAAGGGCGTTGAACGAACAAGCAAACTGCAAAAGGCGCAGCACGTGATTTTCGGTTTTGAAAGCAATTTGGGTAAACACATCAAATGGAATGTAGAAGCGTATTACTTCAATTTCAACCAGCTTACCAATATCAACCGGAACAAGTTGTATGATGACAATCTTGAAAACGAAGCCAAACCGGATGTGCTTAAGAAAGACTTCATTTTGGAAAGAGGTGTTTCCAAAGGGGTTGACATGACCTTGAAATACGATTACAAGCGCTTTTACATTTGGGCCGTGTATTCACTCATGAAAGTAACCCGCGAGGATGAACTCATCGATTACAGTCCTGTTTGGGATCGTAGACACAATGTGAATTTGTTGGCTTCTTATGAGTTTGGGAAAGGCCTGAACTGGTCGGTGAGTGCCCGTTGGAATTATGGTTCTGGTTTCCCATTCACGCAGACACAAGGGTTTTACGAAAACAACACCCTCACAGGTAATATCAACAGCAACTACACTACGAGCAACGGCTCACTTGGTTCGACATTCGGGGCGCTCAATCAAGGACGGTTGCCAGCGTATCACCGATTGGATGTGAACCTTAAACACACCTTGGAACTGGGAGAAAATACGACACTGGAACTCACCGCTGGTTTGACCAATGCTTACGACCGTGACAATGTGTTTTATTTTGATCGTATAAAATTCGAGCGCATCAATCAGTTGCCAATACTGCCAAGCATCGGTGTGAATTTGCGTTTCTAATTCGACTGCTCGGAATAGCGTAATTATTGAAGCGTAACGATTTTGGTTTAAGACCGCGTAACGGTTACATAATCGGTGAGCGCGCGGTTAAGAAACGCTTGACGGTCCTTGGGAACTTCCTCCAGATCGATTCTTAGAGCGATGTTCTGTGCCGTTTGAAAAAGGACTTTTTGATGTGCCTCGTTGGGAAACTTCCGGTACTGATCAAGTACCAATTTAACGAGCAGCATCTCCTCTTCCTTCATTCGGCGAATCTCTGGATAAATTACTTCGTGCTCGGCGGTGCTTTTAATCGCAAGCAATTCTTTAAGAGAAACGGTAAAATCGGCCCGCATTCGGATCACGGTGGTGTCGGCCAGTACGTCGCCAATGCGCTGCCCTTTTTCGGAAGAGCTGATTTGTAAAGCGGCAATGGCGCCGAGAGAACCCCAGATATCGATCCAGCGAAAAGCCCAGCGGAGCATGTAATCCGAAACGCTCATCTCCATGCCTGTAAGCTTGATCACCCGCAATTTCATGGCTCGTTTTCCAATGGTCTGACCGTTATTAAATACCTCCCATACCAAGGAATAAAAAACAAAAACAGGAAATATTATCAGGTATTGAATGATCGTATTGGCATCGGGGGAATCGCTGAATGTAAACAGCGAAATGAGGTAAATG